>NZ_VKHT01000020.1 GCF_014141535.1 Streptomyces alkaliphilus
GTGAACCACCCGACCCGGGCGGACGATTCCTGTCGCTGCCGGACGACACGGCGGCCCGGATCGTCCCGAGTCTCCACCGGGAAGGGTCCGTTGTCGCCGGGAACCCATCGCTCCGCTTGCCCCGCCCCCGGCGCTGACGTCGGGGCGGGCCGGTGCGCCGGGCCGGCCGGCTCCGTCGAAGGGCCCGTCAGCGCGAGCGGACCAGGGCGACGATCCACAGGCGGCCGGCCCCCACCAGATACAGCGCCAGCGCCCAGCCGGGGATGCCGACCGGCCCCTCGCCCGTGGCCCCCGCCGTGGTGATGCCCAGCAGGCCCGCGATCGCCGCGGCCAGGGCGAGGCAGGTGGCCACGGTGGAAACGACACCGCTCCCGGAGGCGCGCTCCCCCGTGTCACCGTCGCCGGTGCGCGCCGGGAGGGCCCCCACCCGCCGGGCGCGCCGTTCCACCCCACCGAAAACGAGGACCAGCACCGCGAGCACCACCGACAGGCAGACCAGCCAGGGCACCCGCCACAGCAGCCAATCGGTCGAGTCCACCGGCGGCTGGGGCATCAACCCCGGCGGGTACAGCACCACGGCGGCGATCACCACCGCGGCCATGTGCCACAGGAAGACCGTCAACACCACACTGTTGACGGCCACCACCACCAACCAGGGGCGGAAGCCCGCCAGCCACCGCGCGGCCCGGTTCCGCAGCAGGATCGCGCCGCCGATCCAGCAGGCGGCGAGCGCGAGCAGCGCGAGCGTCGGCGGGGCGGTGTTCTGCGCCTCCTCGCCGGGAACGGTGACCATGCTGATCGGGTAGGGGCCCGGCACGGTGAGCAGCACCAGCGCCACCAGACCGCCCCCGGCCAGCCCCGCCGCCACGCGCCGGTCGTCGAGCATCCCGTCCCGCCAGGCGAAACCGACCTGGTGGACCGCCAGCCACACCAGCAGGTAGTTCACCAGGGTGACGTGCGGCACCCCGAGCCACAGTTCCGCCGCGTCGGTCACCGCCACCGCGCAGACCAGCACGGCGACGACCGTCCACCCGGCCCGTCGGTGCAGCGGGTGGAGGATCGGGGTGAGCACCACGACCGTGAGGTACGCGGTGAGGAACCACAGCGGGATCGCCACCAGCCACACGGCGGTCTCCGTCACGTCCTCCGCCGCGCCCGCCAGGCGGGCGACGGGGGCGGCCACCGCGGCGAGGACGATCAGTACGGTCGTCGGGATCAGCAGCCGGTTGCCGCGGGTCAGCAGCCACCCCGCCGTGTCGACGCCCCGCCGCCGGTGCGAGTCCCACGAGGCGCCGTTGGCGTAGCCGCCGACCAGGAAGAACAGCGGCATCACCTGGAAGACCCAGGTCACCGGATGGCTCCAGGTCAGCTCGCCCAGGGCGCTGTACCCGTCGAGGTCGCCGGCCCCGTCGTAGGTCACGTTCACGACCAGCCAGTGGCCCAGTACCACCATCGTGATCGCCACGGCCCGCAACAGATCGACGTACCGCTCCCGCTGCGGCGGCGTGCGCTCGGCCGCCTCCCGAAGACCACGCAACACCCGACGCTCCCTCCGTCCTCACCCGCCGGGCGGAACCCGGACGCCCCCGCCGATGCCGCTCTCTCCGGCCCGTCGTGGCGGGGCATCGGTGTCCCACCGGAATTCCCGTGAACATACCCGCATCAACGGGATGAATCCCCGATCGCCATGCCGGGGGAGCGGGTTCGGAGGCGGGGAGCCCGTGGCCACCGCCGCCGTCGGCGCCCCTCCCCACCGCTTCCGCACGGGAGTGCCCGGTGATCACCGCCGGGCCACGGCTTTCCGAACCCGGACGGCCCGTCGTCCCGGGAGTGGGAATCGTCCCGGCGTGAAACAATCGAAAGGACGCCCTTTCCGAGGGGACCTCGCGCATCGCCCGGCGTGGCACCGCACTCCCGCGGGATTCCCGCGAGGCCGCCCTCGCCTCCTCGCCGATCGACCGGAAGCGCGAATCGACCGGAAGGAAGACCGATGGCCGAGACCCCCGATGTGCGCCCCGTGGGAGACCTCCCGCACGCGATCGGCAGGACCGCGGCGCGTGAACTCTCCCTCCACGGGATCACCGATCTCGATCAGGTGGCCGCCCGTTCCCGGAAGGAACTGTTGGCCATCCACGGGGTCGGTCCCAAGGCCGTGGCCGTCCTCGGTGACGCGCTCGCCGCCCGGGGCCTCGCGTACCGCGACTCCTGAACGGTCCCGGCCGCGCCCCGCCCGCCGGCGCGGACGAGGACGGCATCCTTGCGCATAACCTGATCCGGTTCCGATGACAGAGGCCACTCGGCCATTCCGGGAGTGCCGCCCGCCGGGCGGGGCCGCGGCGCCATGGGGCCGGCGGACGCCGGGTGGAATCCGGATGGAATGCCGGGCGGGAAGGAGTGGGTGAGTGGGCGAGGTCGACGGGAGCACCGACGGGAACCCGGGGAAGAACTCCGACGGGAACACCGAAAAGAGGCTGGTCTCGTTGAAGGAGTGGGCCGCGCGGGTGGGATACAGCCACGGTTACGTGGTGCACGTCATGCCGCGCACGTACCCGGACTTTCCGGCTCCCCGGCGGCCTCGCCGCGGAATGAGTGCCAAGGGTGGGGGCGGGGGCAGCGCCCTGTACGACCCGGCCGAGCTGGAACCGTTTCGTCCGCGGCGCCCCGATCCGGTGGAGCTGAGCGAGGAGGATCTGGACCGCGAGGTGACGCTGGGGGGATTCGCCCGGTTGATCGGGGTGGACGGCCGCAGCGTGTCGCAGATCAAGGACGACCGTCCGGACACCCTCCCGAACACGGTGGACGGCCAACGGTGGTATCCGAGGGCGCTGTTCCGAGCCCGTGACCTGCTCCTGATGTGGAACAGCCGGCCGGGTCAGGGGCCGGACTCGGACAAGAGGCGTCCGCCCCTCCCCTGGACCGTCGCCGAGCCGGAGGAGGGGGCACACCGGTCCCCCTGATCGGCTTCGGGCCCCGCCCCGGCGCCGTTCCACGCGTGGTCCGCCCCATGTGGCCACCGCTCCCGAGGGGAAGGAGGCCGGGGTCCCGTTCGCCGACGCCGGGTCACAGGGCGCGAACCACCAGCATGGTGCCCATCGCGAGCATGATGGCGGCGACGAAGCCGTCCAGCGCCCGCCAGGTGCCGGGGCGGGAGAGGGCATCTCCGAGCAGCCGGGCACCGTAACCGAGGGCGGTGAACCACACCAGGCTCGCCACCATCGCGCCGAGGCCGAAGATCCAGCGCAGCGGGCCGCGGTCGGCGGCGACCGAGCCGAGCAGCAGCACCGTGTCCAGGTAGACGTGCGGGTTGAGCCAGGTCAGGGCCAGGCAGGTGAGCACGGCGCCGCGCACGGACCCGGCCGCGGCGCCGTCCGTCGTCAGCCCCTGCCCGGGGGCGGGTCGCAGCGCCCGGCGGGCGGCCAGGAGGCCGTAGCAGATCAGGAAGCCGCCACCGGCCAGGCCCACGACGGTCATGGCGCCGGGCCAGGCGGTGATCACGGTGCCGAGCCCGGCCACGCCGAGCGCGATGAGCAGCGCGTCGGAGACGGCGCAGATGCCGACCACGGCGAACACGGCCTGCCTCCGCACCCCCTGGCGCAGCACGAACGCGTTCTGCGCCCCGATGGCGACGATGAGGGACAGTCCCGTACCGAATCCGGCGGCGGCCGCCGGGAGAAACCCGCTGTTCATGGCTGCCGACGCTAGGGCCGAAGCCGTTATGAAGTACAGCTGAACTTTCTTACGTAACATTAGGCGTCGTGATGGGCGAGCTCCCCTACGACCAGGTGCGCACCCTGCTCGCCGTCGTCGACGAGGGCACCTTCGACGCGGCGGCGGCGGTCCTGCACGTGACACCTTCCGCGGTCAGCCAGCGCGTGAAGGCGCTGGAGCAGCGCACCGGACGGGTCCTGCTCATGCGGACGAAACCGGTCCGGCCGACCGAGTCCGGACGCGTGGTCGTGCGGCTGGCGCGCCGGCTCACCGCACTGGAGGAGGACGCCCGGCGGGAACTGGGCATCGCGGACGGCTCCGGCCCGGCCCGGCTGTCCATCGCGGTCAACGCGGACTCCCTCGCGACCTGGCTCCTGCCGGCCCTGACCCGGGCGGCACGGGACGGGCGGGTCTGCTTCGAGCTGTACCGGGAGGACGAGGCGCACACCGCGACGCTGCTGCGCGAGGGGCGGGTGATGGCCGCGGTGACGTCCCTGGCGGAGCCGGTGGCGGGCTGCACGGTTCGGCTGCTCGGCCTGGCCCGCTACCTGGCGGTCGCCGGCCCCGGGTTCGTGGCACGCCACCTCTCGGACGGTCCGTTGACGGACCGTCTCCCGGACGCGCCGGTGATCGTCTTCGATCGCCGTGACGAGATGCAGGACCGATTCGTGCGCGCGTTGGCGCCGGAACGGACCGGAGCCGGCCGGCACCGGCATCACGTCCCCACCTCCGAGGGCTTCTGCGCGATGGTTGCCGCCGGCCTCGGCTGGGGCCTGGTGCCGGAGGTACAGGCGGAACCCCTGCTGCGTTCCGGCGCGCTCACGCGCATCGCGCCGGAACACCCCTGGGACGTGCCGCTGTACTGGCAGCAGTGGAAGCTCGAGGTCCCGGCCCTCGCCCTCGTCGCCGAGGCCGTCACCGCCGGCGCCGCCGAATTCCTGCTCCCCCCGGGAACACGGAACTCCCCGGGCGCCGGGTAGACCGCGAGGAGCGGCGTGCGGCCGACGGCGTGCTGCCACGGCCGCCGGTCGAGCCGCTCGGGCCCCGCCGCGGCCGGTCCCCCCTCGCCGGGGCGGGCCCGTGGCGATGAGGCCGCCGGACCCCCGGCCCGGTGGAAGATCACCATCGGCGTCCGGGGCCGGCCGGTGTTCCCGTCCCTGTCGTGGAGGACCGGGCCGGGCCGGGGCGCGGACCGGCCGGTCGGTCCTCCACCGGCCGCGCGAACCGATCGTCGCGGGACACGACCGATGTCCGGGCGCCGAATGCCACACGCCCCGGAAAGACCCCGGATTCCGAAGGAGATCGGTGTCCGAGGTAGAGCCGCCCCCGGAATGAGAAAAGGCGAGGAGAACACCAACTCCTCGCCACTCTCAACCTATAGCGCACCGGGGGACTTGCCGCAAGACCCGGGGTGTGATGCAGGATGGTCGACCGGTGCCGAAAAGCACGGTAATTGCTTATTCGCGATATTCACCCGTCTTCATCGGATACGCGGGGCGCCGCGCGAAGGCCCCGGGACCGCCGTGGCCGGGGTCGCGCCCGACCACGGACCGATGACGCCCAACGCCCAACGCCCGCCGCCCACCGGGGGCCGGGCTCCGGGCCGGCGGTCCGGGCGGGGGCGCGTGCGGCGGGGCCCGCGGGACGGACGAGAAGCGGGAGAGGCCCGATCGGGCCGAAGGGGAAGGTGGACGGATGGACGGATACGTGCTGGACCTCCGGGAGATCGACCGGACACGGGTCCCGGCCGTCGGCGGCAAGGGCGCGCACCTGGGAGAGCTGTCGCGGGTGGAGGGCGTGCGCGTGCCCGCCGGCTTCTGCGTGACGACGGACGCCTTCCGACGCGTCATGGAGGGCGCGCCGTCGATCGACGATCGGCTGGACCGGCTGTCGCGCCTGGACCCCGAGGACCGGGAGGCCATCCGCACGCGCGGCGCGGAGGTCCGACGGACCATCGAGGGGACCGCCTTCCCCGACGACGTGGCGGCGGCGATCCACCGCGCACTCCTCCGGTTCGGTGAACGAACCGCCTACGCGGTCCGGTCGAGCGCGACGACGGAGGACTCACCGGGTGCCTCCTTCGCCGGCCAGCAGGACACGTACCCGAACGTCGTGGGCCCGGAGGCGGTCCTGCGGCACGTCCGCCTGTGCTGGGCCTCGCTGTTCACCGAACGGGCCGTGACCTACCGCCTGCGAAACGGCTTCGACCAGCGGAAGGCCCGGATGGCCGTGGTGGTGCAGCGGATGGTCTTCCCGCGGGCGGCCGGGGTCCTCTTCACGGCCGACCCCGTCACGTCCGACCGGACGGTCACCTGCGTGGAGGCCGTCCCCGGCCTCGGCGAGGCGCTGGTCTCCGGCCTGGTGAACCCCGACGTCCACCGGGTGCGCGACGACGAGGTCATCGCCGGGGTGATCGCCACCAAGCCGCTCGCCGTTCACGCCTCCCCGGAAGGCGGGACCCGGCGACAGCCGATCGCGCCGGCGCGGCAGCGGGAACCGGCGCTGACGGACGCGCAGGTGGTGCGGCTCGCGCGGCTGGGCCGACGGATCGAGGCACACTTCGGCTGCCCCCTGGACATCGAGTGGTGCCTGGCCGACGACGACTTCCTGATCGTGCAGAGTCGGCCGATCACCACCCTGTTCCCCGTCCCGGAGGCGGCGGACCGGGCCAACCGCGTCTACGTCTCCGTCGGCCATCAGCAGATGATGACCGACCCACTCAAGCCCCTGGGGCTCTCCCTGTGGCAGATGACGACCCCCGGCCGATGTGTGAGGCGGGCGGGCGCCTGTTCGTCGATGTCACCCCACGACTGGCGGCGCCGACGAGCCGTGCCCACATCCTGGAGGCCCTCGGGAGTTCCGACCCGCTGATCCGGGACGCGCTGGAGACCGTCCTCGAGCGCGGCGACTTCATCCGGCCCCTGCCGGACGAGAACCCCGACGAGCCGACCCCCACGGGCGCGCCGGCCCCGATCGAGACCGACCCGGCCGTCGTCACCGGATTGATCGCGCGCACCCGGGCCTCCCTGGCCACGTTGGAACAGGACATCCGGACGAAAAGCGGAGAGGAACTGTTCGACTTCATCCGGACGGACGTCCGGGAACTGAGATGGCTCCTGTTCGACCCGCTGGGCCTGCGGGTGATCACGGCGGGAACGGAAGCGACGCGGTGGCTCAACGAGCGACTGGAGGAATGGCTGGGGGAGAGGAACGCGGCCGACACGCTCGCCCGGTCCGTCCCCCACAACATCACCTCGGAGATGGGGTTGGCGCTCCTCGACGTCGCGGACGTGATCCGTCCGCGCCCGGAGGTCGTCGCCTTCCTGCGCGAGGTCGGGGACGAGGACTTCCCCGACGGGATGGCCGGCCTCGACGGCGGACGGGAGGCACGCGAAGCCATCACGGCCTACCTGGAGACGTACGGCATGCGCTGCGTCGGGGAGATCGACATCACCGCGCCGCGCTGGAGCGAACGCCCCACCACGCTGTTGCCCATGCTCCTCTCCCACATCGAGAACCTCGAACCGGGTGCCGGCGGGCGGCGCTTGGAGCGGGGACGGCGGGAGGCACGACGGAAGGAGGAGGACCTGCTGAAGCGGTTGCGGGCCCTACCGGGCGGGGAGCGGAAGGCCGAGGAGACCGGGCGGATGATCGATCGTCTCCGGACGTTCGTCGGCTACCGCGAGTATCCGAAGTACGGCATGGTCAGCCGCTACCTGGACTATTCGCGGTGCACCGGGCTTCAGCCCGGTGGTGAAGCGAATCCGAGAGCTGCTCCGACCTCAACTGTGTGCACGGATCTGCACTGTTCACCTCAGCCCGGGTCGGAGTGGCCGGTTCTGCTGCTCGATGTACTGCTTCACGATCGACAGTGGAGCTCCGCCGACCGACCCGGCGAAGTACGAGCCGGACCAGAGTCGTTGTGCCCGCCAGTAGTGGCGGACGAGGTCGGGGAACTCCCGGCGCAGCCGCCGGGAGGAAACGCCCTTGAGGCTGTTGACCAGCTTGGACACGGCGACCTTGGGCGGGAGGTTCACGAGTAGGTGGACGTGGTTGTTCTCGCCGTTGAACTCGACCAGTTCGGCCTCGAAGTCCTCGCACACGGCCCGCATGATCTCCTCGCACCGCGTCAGGTGCCGGTCGGCGAAGACCTTGTGCCGGTACTTCGTCACGAAAACCAAGTGGACATGCATACGGAAGACACAGTGACGACCAGTACGAACGTTCTCATCGATACCCATAAACCAACTGTGTATCATGATCGACGTGCAGCTTCGGTACAGCTTCCGCTTGTACCCGAGTGCCGGTCAGCGCAGCGCGTTGGCGAGGGCGTTCGGGTGTGCGCGGGTGGTCTACAACGACGCGCTCCGCGCTCGGGAGAGCGCCCGCGGTGAAGGCATGCCGTTCCCGAAGACCGGCGACCTGTCCAAGGCGCTGATCACCGAGGCGAAGAGCACCCCGGAACGGGCCTGGCTCGGCGAGGTCTCGGCTGTCGTGCTCCAGCAGTCCCTGCGCGACCTGGACACCGCGTACCGGAACTTCTTCGACGGGCTGAAGGGCAAGCGCCCCCGCACGGGCGCACCCCGGTACAAGTCGAAGCGGGACACCCGGCAGGCGGTGCGCTTCACGGCGAACGCCCGCTGGTCGATCACGACCGGCGGAAAGCTGCGCCTGCCGAAGATCGGCGACCTGAAGGTCAAGTGGTCCCGCAGCCTGCCGTCGACGCCGTCCACGGTGACGGTCCTCAAGGACAGCGCGGGCCGGTACTTCGCGAGCTTCGTCGTCGAGACCGGCCCGCAGGAAGTCCTTCCCGACGTCGCGCCCGAGGTGGGCATCGACCTCGGGCTCGGGCACTTCGCGATCCTCTCGGACGGCACGAAGATCGACAGCCCGCGCTTCCTGCGCCGGGCCGAGAAGCGCCTGAAGAAGACGCAACGCGCCCTCTCCCGAAAGGAGAAGGGCTCCCGCAACCGGGACAAGGCCAGGGTCCGCGTCGCACGGGCACACGCCCGGGTCGCGGACGCACGCCGCGAGTTCCACCACCAGCTCTCGACGAGGATCATCCGCGAGAACCAAGAGGTTGCCGTCGAGGACCTGGCGGTGAAAGGACTCGCGCGTACGCGCCTGGCCAAGTCCGTGCACGACGCCGGATGGTCGGCGTTCGTGATCATGCTGGAGTACAAGGCCGCCCGGTACGGGCGCACCTTCGTCCGCATCGGCCGCTTCGAGCCGACCTCCCGGGTGTGCTCACAGTGCGGCGTCAAGGACGGCCCCAAGCCCCTCAGCGTCCGCGAGTGGACGTGCCAGGCGTGCGGGGCCGTCCTGGACCGGGACATCAACGCGGCGGTCAACGTCGCCAAGGCCGCCGGACTGGCGGTGCCGGCCTGTGGAGCGCAGGTAAGACCGGGACTCGTCCCGGCACCGCGCAGCGAAGCAGGAACCCACCCGAAGCCCCAGCCGGTGACCACCGGCAGGCAGGCGGGAATCTCCGTCCTTCAGGGCGGAGAGGATGTCAATCCCTGTACAAAAGGGCGTTGCTGCGCGAGGCCGAGCGCCTCGTGCGCGACGGCGTGCTCCGGGAGAGGGAGGACATCTTCTTCCTGAGGTTCCGGGAGCTTCACGACGTCGTGCGGACCAACCGGGTGGACGACGAACTCATCCGTCACCGCAGGGCCGGGTTCAGGGCCCATCAGGCGCTCACACCGCCGAGGGTGCTCACCTCGGACGGCGAGGTCCTCACCGGAACGTACCGACGCCACGGGCTGCCGGCCGGCGCTGGTCGGCCTGCCGGCTTCCGCCGGAACCGTCGAAGGGCGCGCCCGGGTCCTTCACGACCTGGCGGAGGCCGACCCGGAACCGGGCGACATCCTGGTCACGACTCACACGGATCCCGCTTGGTCGCCCCTGTTCGTCGCGGTCACGGGTGTGGTGACGGAGGTCGGGGGCCTGATGACCCACGGCGCGGTGGTCGCGCGGGAATACGGTCTGCCGGCCGTCGTCGGGGTGGAGCACGCCACGCGGTTGATCCGGGACGGGCAGCGGATCCGGGTGAACGGCACCGACGGGTGTGTCGAACTCCTCCCCGGGACCCGAGGGGCCGAGCCGCCCGCGCGGGGGCCCCACCCCGCGCACCCCCGCGGGTGGGAGACGGCGGAGAGACGGATGGGAACAGACGCTCCCACCCCCACCTCACGGTGGGCCTCCGCGAGGTGCCGTGAAGCTTCCCGCCCGGCCGACTCACCGGCCGGGCGGACGTCGTGGCGGCCCCGGCGCCCTCGTTACACTCCGCCCATGAACCGCCCCGTGCGCCCGCCCTTCGGGAACTTCGACATCGTCCACCCCGCGCTGGAGGTCACCGACCTCCTCCCGGCGCCGGTGGCCGACGCCCTGGGGAACCGGGACGCCCGGGAAGCGGCCGAAGCCGTCCTGTACGTGGACACCGACCCGGAGAAGGCCGATACGGCGGTGTTCTGCGAGACCTACGACGCGCCGCTGGAGACATCGGCGAACTGCGTGGTGGTGGCCGCCGGGCGCGGCGGGGAAACCACCCTCGCCGCGTGCCTCGGCCTCGCGCACACGCGCATCGACGTCAACAGGACCGTCCGCAAGCACCTCGGTGCCCGCAAGGCGTCGTTCGCCGCGATGGACACGGCCGTGGCCGGGACCGGCATGGAGTACGGCGGCATCACCCCGATCGGGCTTCCCGCCGGGTGGCCCCTCCTGATCGACGAGGCGGTCGTCGCCACCCCGTACGTCGTGATCGGGAGCGGGCGGCGCCGGGGCAAGTTGATCCTGCCCGGCAGCGTCCTGGCCCTGCTCCCGGGCGCCGAGGTGCTCCCGGGCCTCTGCGTCCCCGCTCCGTAACGCAACCGCCGGACCCCGCTCCCGGGCCACAGCCTCGTCGGCGTACCGATCGGGGGAGTGTCGGGGGAACCCGGCCCGTCGCCGCCCTCCCCGGGACACGGGAACACCCGGCCGGACGGCATCCGTTTCCGCCGTCGGCTCCCTGCGGCCGGCCCCGGAGGGGCAGCATGACGCGGACCCTCCGGGCCCACCTCGATCACTTCGGTCACGTGCCGGCCACCGCCCGGGCGCCGGGCGTGCACGCGAACAGCCTGCGGCACCGGATCGCCCGGCTCACCGAGGTGTCCGGGCTCGACCCGCGCGATCCGGACGCCCGGTTGCTCGCCCACCTGCGATTGCGCCTGCTCGACGGCGACGGTGGTGACGCCGTCGCCCGCCGGGGGACGTGAGCCCTCGTACGCGGCCACGACGGAAAGCCGGCTTTTTCGTGCCGCGGCACAACGGCGGCGGTGCCGGCGGACGGGCTTCGCACCACGGTGGGGGAAACACGGCGAAACACCGGAACCCTCCACGAAGACGCCCGGACCCCCGGGGCGGGATTCTGGTGTTCCGCCCGACGGCATCCGCCGGCGGGCGACACCCTCGGCTCGGGGAAGGTGCGCGATGAGTGGTTTCGACAGGGCGGAACGACGTGGGCGAATTCTGCGGGCGGCCGTACAACAGGAACTCCTGGACCCCGAAGCGGCCGTACTGGCGGGGTTCATCGACCTCGACGGCGTCCACGAGACCGTCACCTCGTTGCGCGGCGCGTTCCCCGACCCGCTTCCGGTCCTGCACGCCTTCGCGGCCAAGGCGAACTGCCTGGTTCCCGTCCTGGAGGAACTGCGTGTGAGCGGCATGGGCTGCGAGGTCGCCAGTGCCGGCGAACTCGCCCGGGCGCTGGAGGCGGGTTTCGCCCCCGAGCGAATCGTCTTCGACTCCCCCGCAAAGACCCGGGCGGAACTGGCCCGGGCGCTGGGCCTCGGCATCGCGGTGAACGTCGACAGCTTCCAGGAGCTCGCGAGGCTGGACGGGATGTGGGCGACCGCACGTTCCGACTCGCGGATCGGTGTGCGCGTCAACCCGCAGGTGGGGGCCGGTTCGATCACCGCGATGAGCACGGCCACCGCGACATCCAAGTTCGGCATCCCCCTGGAGGACGAGGGGAACCGGGAACGGCTGCTCCGGGCCTACCGGGACCGTCCCTGGCTCACCCGGGTGCACGCGCACGTCGGCTCGCAGGGCTGTCCCCCGGGCCTGATGGTCCGGGGCGTCGCGAGGGCCGTGGAGTTCGCCGAGGAGGTCAACGACCATCTCGGCCGTCGGCAGGTGACCGGCATCGACATCGGGGGAGGGCTGCCGGTCGATTTCACCGGAGACCAGACGGGTCCCGGCTTCGACACCTACGTCGACCACCTGCGCGAGCACGCGCCGGCCCTGTTCTCGGGCGCGTACGAGATCATCACGGAATTCGGGCGTTCGGTCATGGCCAAGAACGGCTTCATCGCCGCGTACGTCGAGTACACCAAGACCGTCGGGGGCCGGCCCATCGCGATCACCCACGCCGGCGCACAGGTCGCCACGCGGACCGTGTTCGCCCCCGAGGCGTGGCCGCTGCGGGTCGAGGCCCACGACGCCGACGGCCGGCCCAAGCGGAGTCGAGCCGTGGCCCAGGACATCGCGGGTCCGTGCTGCTTCGGCGGCGACCTGCTGGCACGCGACCGTACTCTGCCCCTCCTCCACGAGGGTGACCTCGTAGTCGTCCCCGACACCGGGGCCTACTACTTCTCCACCCACTTCCACTACAACAGCCTGCCCGAACCGGCTGTTCACGGAGCCCGGATCGACGCCGACGGTCGGGTCACCTTCCGCCTGCTCCGCCCCGCGCGGGCCGCGCACCCGTTCCCGGCCGGGTACTGACTCTCCTCTGTCGCATTTCCGTACCTCTTTCCGTACATCCGAATTTTCCGGCACCTCAGGACCCCGGGGCGACCCCACCGGCCGCGGTCGCCCGGGCCGGGGTGGTCGCGGCGGGAGCGCCCGGCTGTCCGGAGACAAAGCCAAGGCGGGGAAGGCAGGTGTTACCGCCATGAGAGTACGACGCGCCCGGTCGGGGCCTTCCACGGAACGAACGGAGTCTCCGGGCCGCCGGGGGCCATCGCCCTCCCCCGCCGTCCCGTCGAGGACTGGATCCCGGCCCTTTCGGGGCGCTGCGGAAACCCATCGTCCGGATCGCGGACACCCCCCGGGGTCATTCCGCCGCGGTGCCCATGTCCCGTGGCTGTCGGGCTGCCGGTTCCGATCGAGACGGTACGTGGAACGATTCCCTCGACCGAATGTGGAAGGCAAGCCCACCGAAGACGTATCGGTAAGCGGACAACGCCGAGGGCCCGGGTCGTTGACCCGGGCCCTCGTATGGAGCGGGCGCCGCGAATCGAACTCGCGCCCCCTTGTTCGGGAGGCACCGGGCTTCCGGCGGACCCGTGGCCGCCGACCGGCCGGGCCCGTCGCCGACGGCGACGGGCCCGGCCGGCTGCCGGGACCGCTGTGGGCCGTGGTCGGCCGCCCCGACGGGGAGGCATCGGGCACGGCCCACCGGGCCACAAGGGCACCAGCGGTCGGCCGGACCCCACTGCGGCGTGTCAGTTGAACTGTGCGAAGAACCTCCAGATCTCCGACTTGGTCCAGGTGGCGACCCCGCTTTCGTTGGTGGAGCCGTCGACCGGAGCGGGTATGTGGCCTCCGTCGAACGCGGCCCACTGGACCGGGTACCCGGCACGGCAGCCCGAGTAGGTGGTGGTGATGTGCGTTCGGCTGCCCCGCGCGGGCTCGCGCGGACTCTGGGCAGTGCAGCCGTTGTTGCCGACGAACCTGTCGCGCAGGGACCGTCCCTGCCCGATGGTGAGGACGGAGTCGTCGATGCCGTGGATTCCGAAGTAGGCGATGGGCTGGTTGCCGCCGCTGCACCCGCTGATCTGGGCGCCGGCGATGACCGCGACGGCCCTGAAGTCGTTCGCCCGGGAGCATGCGAGGGCGTAGCTCATGCCACCGCCCCAGCTGAATCCCGTGGCGAAACGCTGTGTCGGGTTGACGCAGAGGCCGCCCTCGATGTGCCGGATCATGTTGTCGACGAAGGTGACGTCCTCACCGCCCGCGTTGGCCCAGCCGTTGTCGAGGCCCTGGGGGGCGACGAGGATCGCGGTGTTGTTCGACTGTTCCTGCTGGCCGTAGTAGGCCCAGGCGGTCCCGCTGCTTCCGCCCGAGGCGACGTCGCCGGCGGTTCCGCCTCGCCAGTGGAACGCGAAGATCAGCCGGTAGGGGCGGTTGCTGTCGTAGTTGTCGGGAACCCTGAGGATGAAGCTGCGGCTCTTGCCGCCGCTCTGGATGGTGTGCGTGCCGCTCCTCAGCGCCGGGGCGTTGCCGCATCCGCCCTCGCCGCCGGACGACAACTTGACCATCCGCCATTGTTGGTTGGCGCCGCCCCAATCGGCGTACTGGACGACGCTGCCGCCGTCGGCGGTGGAGGCGCCCTGCACCTCCACCGCCTTGCCGCTGTTGCGGTTGATCAGCCGGACGTGACCCGCGTCGGAGTCGACCAGGCGGAACTGCTGGTTGGCCCCGTGGTGGTCGGACCACTGCTGGAGCGCGGCGCCGTCGGCGGTCGAGGCGTTGGCGACGTCGAGAACCCTGTCCGAATGCCGGGCCTTGAGGCGGTGGAAGCCGTTGCCGGCGTCCACGAACCGCCACTGCTGGTTGGTTCCGTCGTGGCGCGTCCACTGCTGGAGCGCGGCGCCGTCGGCGGTCGAGGCACCGGCGACGTCCAGCGCCTTGCCGCTGTGGCGATTGACCAGGACGTACCAGGCGCCCGTGTCCACCGCCGCGGCCGCGGTGGGCGCCGGCTGTGCCTGCGCCGGCGCGGTCATCACCGAGGTGAGCAGGCCGGTCGCGAGGACCGCCGCCAGCACGGCGGTGAACCGGAACCACCATCGAGGTCCGCCCGGGCGGGCGGAGAGAGCCGTACCGTAGCTCCTCATCGATTCACTCCTTTGTCGGCGGCGGGCACCATCAGGTGACGCTCCAGCGCTGGTTGCTGCCGTTCCAGCAGGAGTAGAGCTGGAGTTGGGCGCCGTTGCCCGAACCCGCGGCGTCGAGGCAGAGGCCGGACTGGACGCCGACGATGGAGCCGTTGGAGTTCACGCGCCACTTCTGGTTGTCGCCGCCCCAGCAGCTGTAGATCTGGACTATGGCGCCGTTGCCGGTGCCACCGGCGTCCAGGCACTTGTTGCCGTAGACCCTGAGCTCACCGGAAGCGGTGTGCGTCCACTGCTGGTTGGTGCCGTTGTGGCAGTCCCACAGGTGGACCCGGGTGCCGTCGGCGGTGGAGGCGTTGGGCACGTCCAGGCAGCGGCCCGAACCGATGCCCCTGATCTGCCCGCCCGGAGGAGGGGGCGGCGTGGACGAACCGCCGTTGAGCGCGTCGAGGACGGCGTTGTAGGCGGGCTTCTTGCTGCCGTTGTTGTTGAACAGCAGCGGCGTGTGGTGCGATCGCCAGGAGTCGGAGTCGCGCACACCCCAGACGGTGATGCCGAGGCAGCGCGCGACGGCCAGGCAGTCGTTGATCACGTTGGCGTAGGTCGTGGGCGAGGCGCCCTGGATGTCGAGTTCGGTGACGGACACGTCGACGCCGAGGGCGGCGAAACTCTGCAGGGTGGTGCGGAAGTTGCTGTTGTAGGGGTTGCCCTCGTTGAAGTGCGCCTGGAAGCCGACGCAGTCGATCGGCACGCCGCGCTGCTTGAAGTCCCGGACCATGGCGTACATGGCCTGGGTTTTGGCCGCGTTCCAGTTCTCGACGTTGTAGTCGTTGTAACAGAGCTTGGCGTTCGGGTCGGCGGCGCGCGCGGTGCGGAAGGCGACCTCGATCCAGTCGTTGCCGGTGCGCTGCAGGTTGGAGTCGCGCCGGGCTCCCGAATTGCCGTCGACGAAGGCCTCGTTCACGACGTCCCACTCGACGATCCTGCCCCTGTAGTGGGCCATCACGCCGTTGATGTGGTCGATCATCGCCTGGCGCAGCGTGGGGCCGCTGAGGTTCTGCATCCAGGCGGGTTGCTGGGAGTGCCAGGCCAGGGTGTGGCCGCGCACCTGCTTGCCGTTCTGTACCGCCCAGTTGTAGACGCGGTCGGCGGCGGTGAAGTTGAACTGGCCCCGCTGGGGTTGGGTGGCGTCGATCTTCATCTCGTTCTCGGCCGTCACCGAGTTGAACTCGCGGTTCGCGATCGTCGTGTACGTCGAGTCGTTCAGCCTGCCCGCGGCGATGGCGACGCCGAAGTAACGACCGCTCTGCGCCGCCGCGGCGCCGAGCGTGCTCTCGGCGGCCTGTGCGCTCGGCGGCACGACCAGTGCGCCGAGCAGCCCGAGGACGCCGACGAGCAGGACTGTCAGCAGACCGCGGAACCTCCGGCGGACGCCGGGTGGGGATATGGCATACGAGCCCATGACTGTGCCTCCAGGGTGGACATCAGGGAAGGAGCGAAGTGCGGTGGAAGGCGTCGTCCGCTCCCGGGCGGCGGGCGGACGAGGCGGGCCGGAGTCCGGGTATGACGGGATCACCGGAGACCATGGGCGCGCGAAGGGCAGCGGATCCGGCGGGGACGGTGGGCGAAGCCGGCGCCGGGTCGTGGCGGATGCCCACGGCCGCGCGTCGCGGACACGGGGCGGTGGCGGGGTTTCGACAGAGGCATGGGGGTACTCCATCGCGGCTGGGCCGGGGGGACCGCCACGCGGCGTCGCGTGCCTCTCCACCTGTGCGAAGAGCCAGGATGCGCCGGCGCGAACCTCACCGGATCGGAAACGGGGTGGCGCGGGTGCTGTGGTGCGCGGTTCTGCCGTGCGGCAGGGACTGCTCGGGGCACACGGTTCGAAATTTCGAACCATGACCGCCTCCTCAGACACGGAGACTGAGGGATTGACGGTGGATCGTCAACTCCCTGTGCACAGGAGAATTTCCGTGTCTTGTTCGAAACTTTCCGGGAGCTCGGCGAGTCGGATGGGGAACCACCGACCCCCCGGGGCGTCGCCGTCGGCGGATGCCGTGGGGCCGGGCCCCGACGAAAAACTCGAACCAGCACGTCGGCGAACTCGCGCGACCCCCCATGTGACAGGGCCTGTGTTCCGGCCGGCAGCGCGAGACCGGGTACCGACCGGGGTCGGACGGGCTCGCTCGAGCCCGGGGGAGAGGCGCTGTTTATGGCCAGATCGGCGACAGGCCTTGACCGGAAGGTCCCACGTTTCTAGCTTGTGGCGTCAAGGAATCCGTGAAGTTTCGCAAGACTTGCGGTAACTGACAGTTCCCACGCCGGAGATCTCCATGGCCAACACCCCCGGACGCCGGGGGGTCCGCCGGCGTGATGGCCTCCTGGTGGTAGCCGTCACAACCGCCGTCAGCCGGGGCGGTTGAAGGCCGGAGACCTCTCTCGTTCCGCTCCACGGCGAAGTACTCCGGTTCGAGGGACCGACGCACCAACCCCTCGGCACACGCGGCCGTCCTCGCACCTCCCCCGTTACCGACCCCGGGGCGGCCGTTCCGTGTTCCTCGGGGTCACCCC
>NZ_VKHT01000200.1 GCF_014141535.1 Streptomyces alkaliphilus
GGAGAGGGGAAGAGAGCCGCGAATGGCACCGGGTGCCATGCCCCGGATGGGCTCGGGGACATCCCCACCGGGTCGGCTGCGGAGCGCGGGCCGGGAGAACCGAAGGAGATCGGGGTGACCGGAGCGAGCGGGAGGAGGCCCCGTGGGAACGAGCGCCGAGCCGACGGAAACCGGCGCGACCCGGCGCGCCCCCGGGAAGCAGGCACCAGCCGGTCGGAGGCCGGTGCGCCGGGGACGGGCGCGCCGAAGGAGCCGGCGGCGGGACCGGTGGCGGGAAAAGGATGCCTGCGGAAGCGGGACCCGAGGAGGTCGCCGGGGAACGGTCGGCGACCCGGGCCGCCGACCGTCAGCCGTTCTTGATGCGGTTGGTCAGCTCGGTGACCTGGTTGTAGATGGAGCGGCGCTCGGCCATCAACGCGCGGATCTTCCGGTCCGCGTGCATCACGGTGGTGTGGTCGCGTCCGCCGAAGTGTTGTCCGATCTTGGGCAACGACAGGTCGGTCAGCTCGCGACACAGGTACATCGCGATCTGGCGGGCGGTCACCAGCATGCGGCTGCGCGAGGATCCCGCGAGATCCTCACCGCTCAGCCCGAAGTAGGCCGCGGTGGCGGCGGTGATGTCGTCGGCCGAGATCTCCGGCGAGGAGTCCTCGCCGCCGGGGATGAGGTCCTTCAACACGATTTCGGTCAACCCGAGATCCACCGGCTGCCGGTTGAGACTGGCGAAGGCCGTCACCCGGATCAACGCGCCCTCCAACTCGCGGATGTTGCGCGAGATCCGGGAGGCGATGAACTCCAGCACCTCCGGCGGGGCGTTCAACTGCTCCTGCACCGCCTTCTTGCGCAGGATCGCGATGCGCGTCTCCAGTTCGGGGGGCTGGACGTCGGTGATCAGTCCCCACTCGAAGCGGTTGCGCAGCCGGTCCTCCAGCGTCATCAACTGCTTGGGCGGCCGGTCCGAGGAGAGCACGATCTGCTTGTTGGCGTTGTGCAGGGTGTTGAAGGTGTGGAAGAACTCCTCCTGCGTGGACTCCTTGCTGGCGAGGAACTGCACGTCGTCGACGAGCAGGATGTCCATGTCCCGGTAGCGCTTGCGGAACGCGTCCGCCTTGCCGTCCCGGATCGAGTTGATGAACTCGTTGGTGAACTCCTCCGAGCTGACGTACCGCACCCGGGTGCCGGGGTAGAGGCTGCGCGCGTAGTGCCCGATGGCGTGCAACAGGTGGGTCTTGCCCAGGCCCGACTCCCCGTAGATGAACAACGGGTTGTACGCCTTGGCGGGCGCCTCGGCCACGGCGACCGCGGCGGCGTGCGCGAAGCGGTTGGAGGCGCCGATCACGAAGGTGTCGAAGAGGTACTTCGGGTTCAACCGGGCGGTCGGCTCGGCCGGCCCACCGGTGCCCGGGGAACCGCCGGGACGTCCCGACCCCGCCCCGCCCGGGACGGGCCCGGGGCGTCCCGGGCCACCGGGACCTCCCGGACCGGAGGGGCCGCCGGCCGGGCCGGGCCCGCGCGACACGTAGGGGGGCTGCCGGTCGTAGGAACGCTCGTACTCACCCTCGTAACCACCGCGGCCGTAGCCCTGTTGCCCGCTGTACTCCTCGTGCCCGCCGTAGGGGTCGGGGCGCCCCCCGGGGCCCGGCTGCCGGGCGTCGGACCAGTCGCGACCGTATTCGCCCGGATACCCCGGGGCGCCGCGGTACCCACCGTACGCGTTCTCGCGGTCGTAGTCGCGGGGCCGCCGATCGTCGGCGCGTTCCTCGTCGTTCCCGGGCCAGGCGCCCGGTCGGGGCGCGGGGGCGTGCGGATGGTCGGGGTACGCCGGACGCGGGGTGGGCAGGTCGTCCGTCCATCCGTCGGGCCGGCCGTCCCGACGCGGCTCGTGTCGTGCCTCGTGTCGGCCTTCGTACCCGGAGTGCTCGGTGCCGGCCCGACCACCGGGCCCGCCGGTCGGGCCGTGCCGGTCCTCGCGCGGAGCCGGCCCCCGGTGGTCGGGGGATTCCTCGGTTCCGGACGGACCGCCCGGCCGGTCCCCGGATCGCGTCGGTGACCGGGCCGGCTCGGCGGGAGGCGCGGTCACGGTGACGGCCAGGCGGACCGGCTGTCCGCACTCCTTGCTGAGCGCCGAACCGATCAGGGGGGCCAGACGGCCCTCCAGCACGCTCTTGGCGTATTCATTGGGGACACCGAGCAGGGCGGTGTCGGAGACCAGGGCGAGCGGCACGCACTCCTGCAGCCACCGGTGGTCCTTCGGCTCCAGCCCCTGCTCGGCGGAGAGCATCGAGGCGAGCGCGCGTGGCCACACCGCCGCGAGGTCTGCTGGAAGGTCGGCCACTGGGCTCGCTCTCTCGGGTCTCGGTGACCGGCCCCGGGTGGCCACCGGCTGGTGGCGCCCGGTGGCCGGGAGTGAGGGATGAAGGGGTGAAGAAGGGGTGAAAGGGTGCGGAGGTACGGAGGTGGAGGATGGGACGACGGGGGATGAGGGGCGAATGGTCCGAAGTGGTCCGGGTGGTCGTGTCGAGTCCGGACACGGTAGTCAGCACCGCATCCGGGCTTCAAGTTATTGTCCACAGGGTGTGTACAACGGGGACCGGGGGCACGGGTTTCGTCGGAGTTTGACCGGAACACCGGGCCCCGCGTACCGTTGCACAGTCGAGTTGTCGACGGCTGCTGCCGCCTGCCTCCGATGGGCAGACATCCGGGGGGACCCCGGGTCCGCCGCCCCCTCGCGGTGCGTCCGGACTCCGCCAAGCGGCTTACCAGGGCCTCTGCGAGCTCCTCGTGGGCGCACGGTGACAGCCGATCGACGCCACACCAGTGCTCCGACGGACGCCGCCCCGGAGCACACCGAGGAAATTACTGGAGCCCCCGAGTGAGCAAGCGCACCTTCCAGCCGAACAACCGGCGTCGTGCGAAGACCCACGGTTTCCGCCTGCGCATGCGGACCCGTGCCGGCCGCGCCATCATCGCCAACCGCCGCGGCAAGGGCCGCGCCCGCCTGTCGGCCTGAGGGCCGACCCGGGTGTTCCCGTCGTGCTGCCTACCGAGAACCGGATGCGGCGGCGCGAGGACTTCGCCGCGGCGGTTCGCCGCGGTCGCAGGTCCGGGAGGACCCATCTGGTCGTCCACCTGACCACCCGGTCCGGTGCCACGAACCCGCACGCGACGGGGGGCCTCTCCCCGCCGCGTGCGGGTTTCGTCGTGAGCAGGGCCGTGGGCAACTCCGTGGTCCGGCACCGCGTGCAACGTCGTCTCCGTCACGTCATACGGGACCGGCTCTCCCTGCTTCCCCCGGGTAGCCTGGTAGTGGTCCGGGCGTTGCCCGGTGCGGGTGAGGCCGAGTACGCGCGGTTGGCCCGCGAGGTGGACGCCGCCCTGGAGCGGCTGCTGGGAGGGGTACGGACATGAAGTACCCGCTGCTGCTGCTGATCAAGCTGTACCAGTGGACGATCAGTCCGCTGCTCGGCCCGGTGTGTCGCTACTACCCGTCGTGCTCCCATTACGGGTACGGCGCGATCGACAGGCATGGCGCCATCAAGGGAACGGCCCTGACGGCCTGGCGCGTGCTGCGTTGCAACCCGTGGTCTCCCGGAGGGGTCGACCACGTCCCTCCCCGGAAGCACCCCGTCTGGCATGAGCGTCTGCGCAATCGCCGGCGGCACCGGGCCCACACGAATGCCCTAGGAGCCTGACCCGTGGACACGATCAACGCGATCCTCAGTCCCCTGTACTGGCTGGTCACCCAGGTGATCATCTTCTTCCACAATGTCTACAGCCAGGTCTTCGACCCCGACAGTGGCTGGGCGTGGGGGCTGTCGATCGTCTCCCTCGTGATCGTGATCCGCATCCTGCTGATCCCGCTGTTCTTCAAGCAGATCAAAGCCACGCGGAACATGCAGGCCATCCAGCCCCGGATGAAGAAGATCCAGGAGCGGTACAAGAACGACCGGCAGCGCCAGTCGGAAGAGATGATGAAGCTGTACAAGGAGACGGGTACCAACCCGCTCGCCAGCTGTCTCCCGATCCTCGCGCAGTCCCCGTTCTTCCTGGCCCTCTTCCAGGTGCTGAACCACATCGCGAACAACCGCACTCTGGGCATCCTCACCCCCGAGCAGGTCGAGAGCGCCCGTGAGGCCACCATCTTCGGCGCCCCGATCGCGGCCAAGTTCATGGACGGCGCGGACCGTCTCGCCGAGTTCGGCGCCTCGCTGACCGACGTGCGCGTCGTCACCGTCATCATGATCGTCCTGATGTCGCTGTCGCAGTTCTACACGCAGCGTCAGCTGATGACGAAGAACGTCGACCTCACGGTCAAGACGCCGTTCATGAACCAGCAGAAGATGCTGATGTACATCTTCCCGATCATGTTCGCCGTCTTCGGCATCAACTTCCCCGTCGGCGTCCTGATCTACTGGCTCACCACCAACGTGTGGACCCTCGGCCAGCAGATGTACGTGATCAACCGCAACCCCACCCCGGGCAGCATCGCCTACCAGCAGCGCCAGGAGCGGTTGCGCAAGAAGGGCAAGTTGAAGGAGGACCCGGCCGAGGTCGAGGTGAAGAAGACCGTCGAGCAGGCCCGCGCCGCCCGTCGGCAGCCCAAGCGGCAGACCAAGGCCCAGCGCCAGGCGGCCCTCGGCCGGTCCGACGCCCCGGTGCCCGCCGCGGCCGTCGACCCCACCGCCGATCCGGTCGCCGGGGCCGACGGGAGCCCCGCGGAGGTGAACGGCTCCGGCGGTACCAATGGCGCCGGTACCGATGGCACCGGTGGCACCAAGAGCGGGGCCGCCCGCAAGCCCGCCGGTACCGGGGCCCGCGGTTCCAAGCAGTCCAAGCGCAAGCCCTCCGCCAAGACCAAGAAGTAAGAAGGAAGAAGGAGTCCCGTCGTGACGGACACCACCGCGGCCGCCCCGGCCACCGAGACCCTCTCCCGGCTGGAACAGGAGGGCGAGATCGCGGCCGATTACCTGGAGGGTCTGCTCGACATCGCCGACCTCGACGGTGACATCGACATGGACGTCGAGGCGGACCGGGCCTCCGTGTCGGTGGTCGCCGAGGACGCCACGCGTGACCTCCAGCGGCTCGTGGGGCGGGACGGCGAGGTCCTGGAGGCGCTCCAGGAACTGACCCGCCTGGCCGTGCTCCGCGAGACCGGCGAGCGCAGCCGTCTCATGCTGGACATCGCCGGCTTCCGGGCCCGCAAGCGGGAACGGCTCACCGAGCTGGCCCGCGAGGCGGTGGCCGAGGTCCGCGAAAGCGGTGAGCCCAAGCGGATGGAGCCGATGACGCCGTTCGAGCGCAAGGTCGTGCACGACGCCGTGGCGGCGGCGGGGCTGCGCAGTGAGTCCGAGGGCGAGGAGCCGCAGCGTCGCGTGGTCGTCCTTCCGTGAGCGCCGCGCGAACCGACGGCCCCGGGGAGCCGGAGGACTCCCCGGGCCCCGGCGAGCCCCCGCCGCCCGCGGAGCGGGTCTTCGGTGACCGCTTCCCCGACGCGGTGCGCTACGCGGAGATCCTCGCCGACGTCGCCGTCACCCGGGGGCTCATCGGCCCCCGGGAGGTGCCCCGCCTCTGGGAGCGCCACCTGCTGAACTGCGCGGTGCTCGCCGAGGCGGTTCCCGAGGGGGTGACGGTCTGTGATGTGGGCTCCGGCGCCGGGCTCCCCGGCATTCCCCTCGCGCTGGCCAGGCCCGACCTCCGGATCACCCTCCTGGAGCCGCTGCTGCGACGCACCAACTTCCTCCAGGAGGTCGTGGAACTGCTCGACCTGCGACACGTGACGGTGCTCCGGGGCCGGGCCGAGGAGGTCATGGGGGGCTTCAAGTCGGTGCACGTGGTGACCGCCCGTGCGGTGGCTCCCCTGGACCGGCTGGCGAGTTGGGGCGTTCCCCTTCTGCGGCCCTACGGGGAGATGCTCGCCATCAAGGGCAGCGGCGCCCCGGAGGAGCTGAAGACGGCCCGTGCCGCCCTGGGCAAGCTCGGGGTGGTCGAGACCTCGCTGTTGCGGGTGGGTGAGGGTGTGGTGGACCCCCCGGCGACCATCGTTCGGGTGAAGGTGGGCGAGAGCCCCGGTGGGATCCGCTTCGCCGCCAAACGGGCCAAGGCGGCCCGACTGGAGCGGGGGCGCAGGCGGCGCGGCTGAGAGAGCCGGGACGCGGTGCTCCGGGGATCCCGTCCCCGGACCCGCTCCTCGTTCCGGAGTCCTCCCGCGGTTCCCCCGTTACTCCATCCCGGGGCCATGACCCGGGACGCGGAGTGTCGCGCCGGACGGTTTCCGTCCGGCGCGCATCGTGTTTCACGTGAAACCACGCGCTCTGCTGCAAGGCATCATCGGCCGTCGTCGGAGGGTCGGCGGGCCTCCGCCCCGGCCCGGGCACGTCGCCGGACCGGTTCCCCCCACCGGCTCACAGGTCTCCCGGGCCGCTCCTCCTGCCTCCCGGCCCCCCGC
>NZ_VKHT01000201.1 GCF_014141535.1 Streptomyces alkaliphilus
CTGCTGACCCCCGCCCACCAGTTCCCCACCGGAGTGGTCCTCTCCGGGGACCGTCGCCGGGCCCTGATGCGGTGGGCCGAGGAGG
This sequence comes from Streptomyces alkaliphilus, assembly GCF_014141535.1. Taxonomy (GTDB): domain Bacteria; phylum Actinomycetota; class Actinomycetes; order Streptomycetales; family Streptomycetaceae; genus Streptomyces; species Streptomyces alkaliphilus. Next base: position 86 of record NZ_VKHT01000201.1, read on the forward strand.
CCGACGGCCTGATCGTGGAGGACGACTACGACGCCGAACACCGCTGGGACCGCCCCCCGGTGCCCGCCCTGCACGCGCTGCTCCCGGACCGGGTGCACCACCTGGGCAGCCTCTCCAAGACCCTCGCGCCCGGCCTGCGGATCGGTTGGCTGATCGCCCCACCGGCCCGAAGGACCGCCCTGGTGGAGGCCAAACGCCTCGCCGACCTGGGCACCTCCGTCCTGCCGCAGCTGGTCGTCGCCCACCTGATGGAGTCCGGCGCCCTCGAACGCCACCTGCGGTTCCTGCGGACCCGACACCGGCAACGCCGTGACGCCATGATCACCGCCCTGGCCCGTCACCTGCCCGGCGGCACGGTGCACGGCGCCGCGGCCGGGCTGCACCTGACGGTGACCTTCCCGGAGGGCGACGACCTGCGGGCCGCCGCCGCCGCGCTGGAGGCCGGGGTGCGCGTCCACCCCCTCTCCTGGCACGTGTCCCGACACGTCGCCCCTCCGGCGTTCCGGACCGGCCTGGTGCTGGGGTACGCGGCCCACCCGCCCGGGGTGATCGCCGAGGGAGTGGAACTGCTGGGCCGGGCCGTCCGCGGTGTCCTCGGCCCCCCGCGCGGTCCGGCCGCGGGACCGGCCACGGCCAAACCGGTCAACCACGCCGGGACGAAGGACGGTTGACCCCCGGTCCGCGCGGGCGGGAACGCCGGGGCCCCGGACCACCCCCGAGGCGGATCCCGTTCCGGGCGTCCCGCCCGGAGCGACAGGCGCGTCCCGCCGGCAGACGACGGCCCGGGCCTGTCAGAATGCACGGGCCGTGCCGGTCCCGGTACGGCGAATCCGATCCCGGCGGACCGGCCCCGCGCCCGCGCGCACCACTTCCGCGGGCGGCCCGGGCCCGGACCGTCGACACCGGGCAAGAGGAGGCAGGGGCACGCGCCCCGAGAGCACCGTGACACAGTCCGCACAGACCCTTCCCGCCGGCACCGGCCGCACCGTCGAGGCCCGGATCGCCGAGGAACTGGCGGTCGCGGAGGGACAGGTGGTGGCGGCCGTCGGACTGCTGGACGGCGGAGCCACCGTGCCCTTCGTCGCCCGCTACCGCAAGGAGGCGACCGGCGGCCTCGACGACGCCCAGCTGCGCACCCTGGAGGAGCGCCTGCGCTACCTGCGCGAGCTGGAGGAGCGCCGGACCGCGATCCTGGAGTCGATCCGGGAGCAGGGCAAGCTGGACGACGCCCTGGAGACCGCCATCCGCGCGGCGGAGACCAAGGCCCGGCTGGAGGACATCTACCTCCCCTTCAAGCCCAAGCGGCGCACCAAGGCGCAGATCGCCCGCGAGGCCGGCCTGGAGCCCCTGGCCGACGGCCTGCTCACCGACCCCTCGGTCGAACCCACCGCCGCGGCGGCGGCCTTCGTGGACGCCGAACGCGGCGTCCCGGACGCCGACGCCGCCCTGGCCGGCGCCCGGTCCATCCTCGTGGAGCGCTTCGGCGAGGACGCCGACCTCATCGGCGAGCTCCGCGAGCGCATGTGGAGCCGGGGCCGGTTGATTTCCCGGGTGCGCCCCGGCAAGGAGGAGGCCGGCGCCAAGTACTCCGACTACTTCGATGTCGCCGAGCAGGTCGCCGAACTGCCCTCGCACCGCGCGCTGGCGATGTTCCGGGGCGAGAAGGAGGACGTCCTGGAGGTCGCCCTGGAACCCGAGGCGGGCGAGGACGGCGAGCCGGAGTCCGCCGCCTACGAGCGGGCCATCGCCCACCGCTTCGACATCGTCGACCGGGGACGCCCCGGTGACACCTGGTTGCGGGAGACCGTCCGCTGGGCCTGGCGCACCCGCATCCTGGTCCACCTCGGCATCGACCTGCGCTCCCGCCTGCGGGCCGTCGCCGAGGACGCCGCCGTCGGCGTCTTCGCCGCCAACCTGCGCGACCTGCTGCTCGCCGCTCCCGCCGGCACCCGCTCGGTACTGGGGCTGGACCCCGGTCTGCGCACCGGCGTGAAGGTCGCCGTCGTCGACGCCACCGGCAAGGTCGTGGACACCGACACGGTCTACCCCCACGCCCCCCAGCGGAAGTGGGACCAGGCCCTGGAGCGGCTGGGCGAGCTGGCCGCCCGGCACCGGGTGGAACTGGTCGCCATCGGCAACGGCACCGCCTCCCGCGAGACCGACCGACTGGCCGCCGACCTCATCGCCCGGCACCCGGAGCTGAACCTCACCAAGACGCTGGTCTCCGAGGCGGGCGCCTCGGTCTACTCCGCCTCCGCCTTCGCCTCCCGCGAGCTGCCCGAGCTGGACGTGTCGCTGCGCGGCGCGGTCTCCATCGCCCGCCGGCTCCAGGACCCCCTGGCCGAACTGGTCAAGATCGACCCGAAGTCCATCGGGGTCGGCCAGTACCAGCACGACCTCTCCGAGACCAAGCTCTCCCGCTCCCTGGACGCGGTGGTCGAGGACTGCGTGAACGGCGTCGGCGTCGAGGTCAACACCGCCTCCGCGCCGCTGCTGGCCCGGGTCTCCGGCATCGGCTCCGGCCTCGCCGAGAACATCGTCGCCCACCGCGACGAGAACGGCCCCTTCCGCAGCCGCAAGGAACTGCGCAACGTCGCCCGGCTCGGCCCCAAGGCCTTCGAGCAGTGCGCCGGCTTCCTGCGGGTGCGCGGCGGCGAGGACCCGCTGGACGCCTCCAGCGTCCACCCCGAGGCGTACCCGGTGGTCCGCCGGATCGCCGAGCGCACCGGCACGGACGTCGCCGGTCTGATCGGCAACACCGCCGTGCTGCGCGGCCTGCGCCCGGAGGACTTCACCGACGACACCTTCGGCGTGCCCACCGTCACCGACATCCTGCGCGAACTGGAGAAGCCGGGGCGCGACCCCCGCCCGGCCTTCCGCACCGCCCGCTTCAAGGAGGGCGTGGAGAAGATCGGCGACCTGGAGCCGGGCATGGTGCTGGAGGGCGTGGTCTCCAACGTCGCCGCCTTCGGCGCGTTCGTGGACATCGGCGTCCACCAGGACGGCCTGGTGCACGTCTCGGCGATGTCGGAGAAGTTCGTCTCCGACCCGCGCGAGGTCGTCAAGCCGGGGGACGTGGTGCGGGTGCGGGTCCTGGACGTGGACATCCCCCGCAAGCGGATCTCGCTGACGCTGCGCCTGGACGACGAGCCGGGCGCGGGTCGCGGGCGCGGCGGTCGGGATCGCGGCGGCCGGGGCGGTCGTGAGGGTCGCGACGGTCGTCCGGACGGCAATGGCAACGGCAACGGCCCGCGCGAGCGCGGGGGCCGGGGCGACCGCGGCGAGAAGGGCGGCGCGCCCCGGCAGCGCGACCGTCGCGGCGGTGAGCGCCGCGGTGCGCCGGCCCCGGTCAACAGCGCCATGGCCGACGCCCTGCGCCGCGCCGGTCTGACCGGCGGCGAGGGCCGCCGCTGATCCTGCACGACGAGGCCGTCCGGGGCCCGGCCCCTCCCGCCCGGGAGGGGCCGGGCCCCGGAGGCGTTCAGAAGGGTTGCCAGTCCCGCCGACTGCCGTTGGTACGGATGGCGTGCATCCGGCCGGCGAACTCCCGCGCCGCTCGCTCATCGGCGGTGATCCGGCGCCCGAGCCGGAGTGTCATCATCAGTTCGCGCAGATCGGCGAGGATCGGATAGTCGGGCCAGTCCATCAGCTCGAATCCGTAGCGGTGCACGAAGGAGTCGTACTCGACCCGGGTGTGCCGGCCGTACCGCTCGTAGTGGAGCGAGGTCAGCACGAGATCCCACTCCCGGGGCGCCAGGCAGAAGCCGTCGAGGTCGATCAGCACCGCCCGACCGTCGCGGCGACGGATCGCGTTCCCCACGTTGGCGTCCCCGTGGACCACGCCGAAGGGGAGAACGAAGTCCAGGCGCTCGTACTCCTTGCGCAGCCGTTCGGCACGTTCGGACAGGAACCGCCGATCCTCGTCCCCCAGCCCCTCCATCGTGGCGAGTGACCCCCGGACCTTGGCGAAGGGGTCGAAGTGCGGCAGGCCAAGCACTTTCGGCTCCCGCAACCGGTGAAGGCGGCGGAGGAGGTCGGCCGGCTCATCGAGCCGGGCGTACTCCTCCCGATCCTGCGCGTTCTCCCAGAAGGTGACCGGACGGCCGGTCACGGCCATCGGCTGTTCGATGCCGCGCACCTCCCCGCCACGAGATTCCGGGGCCCGCCCTTCCACACTCCGGCGGCGCAGCGCCGGGGCACATCGCCACGGTGTATCCGTGGCGGGAGTGCGGGGCCGGGCCGACAGGGGGCCGGCAGGAGATGCCGGGGCGAGAGGCCTGCGGTCTCCGGAGCGGCGCGCGCGGCGCCGACCCCCGCCGGTCAGGCGGGGCCGGCCGGGGCGCCGGGGTCCTCGCGGGTGGGGACGGTCGAGGCGGAGGCGAGGAAGGACCGCAGGATGTCCGTCACCTCCGCCGGATGCTCCAGCGGCGCCAGGTGCCCGGTGTCGGGGAGGTCGATCCGCCGGGCGCCGGGTATCCCCTCGGCCACCTCCGCCGCGACATCCCGCACCCCGGGCACGTCGTCCAGCCCGTTGACCACCAGGGTGGGCGCGACGACGCGGTCCAGTCGGGTGCCCGGCAACGGCTCCGGCAGCACCTCCGTCGACGGCGACTCCTCCCCGCTCCACAGCCGTTCCAGGTGCTCGCGGTACATCTGCACCGCCAACTCCCACGCCTCGTGCGGCAGGGCCGAGCGGTCCCGGCGGGGGCCTGCCATCATCCACTCGATGTGCGCCTCCGCGGTCGCCAGGGCGTCGGCCAGCAGGTGTTCGGTGGTCCCCCCGGCCCGGTAGACCTCCCGCCGCTCGGCGGGGATGCGCGCGTGCACCCGCTCCGCCGCCTCCAACAGCATGTCCTCGGGCCACGGCCGTCCGGAGAGGCCGGGGGAGATCAGGGCCAGTGCCGTCACCCGCTCGGGTGCCGCCAGGGCCGCCTCCACGGCGTACGAGCCGCCCATCGAACAACCGATCAGGGCGGCCCGGGGCACCTCCAGGGCGTCCAACAGGGCGAGCAGGTCCTCGTGGTGGGCGCGCGGTTCGGAGCCGGACCCCGTCTCCCCGTGTCCTCGGCAGTCGTAGCGGATCACCCGGTGGTCGGCGGCCAGGGACCGGAACTGGTGGGCCCACATCCGACGGTCCGCCAGTCCGGCGTGCACCAGCACCACCGCGGGCTCGCCGCCCCCCGCCTCGTCGTACCCGAACTCGGTGTCCCCGCACAGGATTCTGGCCATGGCCCACCCCTACCCGGGAGGTGGGACACGCACGCCGGGAGCGTGCCCGGACGGGTCGATCCCGCCGGCCCAGCGGAAGACCGGCGGACGCCGTTCCAGGAAGGCGGCCACCCCCTCGGCCGCCTCGCCCGACTCGCGTTGCACGGTCCGCCAGTACTCGGTGCGCCGGACTCCGTCGGCCGGGTCCCGGGGCGGACGGTCGACGAACTCCTTGGCGGCCCGCTGGGTGAGGGCCGACCGGGAGACCAGGGTTCGGGCCAGTTCCCCGGCCCGTGGCTCGAGTGCTTCCGCCGGTAGGACCTCGTCCACCAGGCCGATCCGCAGCGCGCGGGCGGTGTCGATCAACTCGGCGGAGAACAGCAGGTGTTTGGCGGCCGACGGACCGATCAGCCGGGCCAGGCGGGCGGTGGAGGAGGCGGGGTAGACCAGGCCCAGCCGGGCGGGTGTGACCCCGAACCGCGCGCCCTCCGCGGCCAGTCGCAGGTCGCAGGCGGCGGCCAACTGGCAGCCGCCGCCCACGCAGTCGCCCCGGATCACCGCCAGGCTCGGGCCGGGGAAGGCGGCGACGGCCTCCTCGGCGGCCACCGCGAGGTCCTGCGGGGCGTCGCCCGCGCGCAGGTCCCGGATGTCGGCCCCGGCGCAGAAGGTGTCGCCGTGACCGGTGAGCACCAGCACCCGGACGGCCGGGTCGGCGGACAACCGCCCGAGCAACGGCGGGAGGTGGCGCCACATCTCCCCGGTGAGGGCGTTGCGCCGGGCCGGGTGGCACAGCACCACCCGCGCCACGCCGTCCCGCACGGTGTGGGTCACGGCCGGGCGCGGGGCGGCTTCGGGTTCCATGCCCGGATCGTATCCGGGCCTCCCGGGACCGGGGTCGTGCCCCCGGGGAGGGGCTTTTCGGGCGCGTTGCGACGTGCGAAACCGGACGACGGGGGCAGAATCCGACCCGGAACCCGGGGACGGCCGTCCCCGGATCGGAGTCGGCGGGAGGCAGCGGTGAGCGGCGCGGGGAACGTCGGGGGACCCGACCACGAGGGCGCGCCGGCACGCCCCGCCGGCCCCGAGGGGGAGCGGGGGGACGACGTCCGGCCGGGGCCCGGGACGCCGCCCCCGCCGCCCGGGGC
>NZ_VKHT01000202.1 GCF_014141535.1 Streptomyces alkaliphilus
CGTGTAGGGGGTGGCCGGGTCGCCGGTGGTGCCCACCAGCAGGATCGGTCGCGCGCCCGGCGCGTGGACCTCCGGCCGGTCCCGTTCGGAGACCACCGGCCAGCCGTGGCAGGCCGTCAGGTCCCACACCAGGTAGGGCCCCAGCACCGGGGACGCGGTCAGGAACTCCGCACGATACCCGCGCACCTCGGCGGGGCCGGGGCGGGAGGCGAAGTCGGCGCAGTTCACCGCGGTGTTGGCGGCGTGCAGATTGCGGTAGCGTCCCTCCGCGTCCCTTCCCAGGTAGCGGTCGGCGGCCTCCAACAGCCGGGTTCCGTCCCCCGCCAGCGCCTGCTCCAGTGCCGCCCGCAGCCGCGCCCGGCCGGATTCGGAGTACAGCGAGCCGATCACGCCGTGGAAGGCGAGTCGTTGGGTGAGCGGGCGCCCGTCGGCGGTGGGCAGCGGCCGGTCGGCGAGTCCCTCGAGGAGTTCTCCCACCAGGCGGGCCCCCTCGCCGGGATGGGAGCCCGTGGGGCAGTCGGCCCGGCCGGCGCACTCGGCGAGGAAGACCTCCAGGGCCCGTTGGAAGCCCTCCGCCTGCCCCAGTGAGCGCTCCACCAGGTCCCTCCCGGGATCCACCGGGGAGTCCAACACCATCCGCCCCACCCGGTCGGGGAAGAGCGCCGCGTACACCGCGCCGAGCTTGCTGCCGTAGGAGGCGCCGTAGTAGTGCAGCCGGGAGTCGCCCAGTACGTGCCGCAGCAGGTCGAGATCGCGGGCGGTGGCGACGGTCGTCAGGTGCGGCAGCAGCCCGCCCGCCCGTTCGGCGCAGCCGGCGGCGTACTCCTCGCGGGCGCGCAGCCACTCCTTCTCGCCCGCCGCGTCCCGGGGGAAGCCGACCTCCCGCAGTTGCCGGTCCACCCCGGCGTCGTCCAGGCAGACCACGCCGGAGGAGGCGCCCACCCCGCGCGGATCCATCCCCACCAGGTCGAAACCGGTGCGCAGGTCGGTGAACCGGGGCTCGAAGCCGGGCAGGGAGGCCACCGCCGAGCCGCCCGGGCCGCCGAAGTTGAAGACCAGCGAACCGATCCGGCGAGTGGATCCCTCGGCGCGCCGGCCGATTCGGATCAGCGCCAGCTCGAGCGTCTCCCCGGTGGGGTCGGTCCAGTCGAGGGGCACCGTCAGGCCGGCGCACTCCCAGGCCGTGCCGTCCGTCGGGGGAGAGGGGGCGGGCCCGCCGCCCTGCAACACGTCCGGCGGGCCGCAGGCCGCCCAACGGGGGCGCTGATCGGTCAGGGACGCCGGGAGCGGCACCTCCGGGGCGGCGTCCGGGGCCGCGTCCGGAGCGGCGTCCTCCCGGGGTCCGCGGTCGGTCCCGTGACCGCCGGCGCCGGCGACCGGCCCACCGGGGTCGGCGTGACCGGGGCCGTCGCCGAAGGCGGAACAGGCGGACAGGAACAGCACACCGGCCAGGAGGACGGCCGGGGCGCCGCGCGTCGTACGGGGCCCCGGCACCCCGCGTCGCCACCCGTCCCGCATCCCGGCCCCCGTTCCGTTCGCCGTCGCCTCCACCGCCGTCCCCGCCGGAAGGCTACCGGGCGGGGCGCCCCGCGGCCGGTCCCCGTCACCGCGACGGGGGTACCCGGGCCCCCGGGTCAGTCCGCGCAGACCAGGCCGTCCTCCGGCAGTTCCCCGTCCAGCAGGTAGCGGTCCACGGCGCGGGAGACGCACCGGCTGCCACCCGTATAGGCGCCGTGCCCCTCGCCCTGCCGGGTGAGCTCCACGGCCACACCCTCGCCCAGCGCCTCCTTCATGGCGGCGGTGCCCTCGTAGGGGGTGGCGGGATCGCCCGTGGTGCCGATCAGCAGTATCGGCGCCGCCCCCTCGGCGTTCACCGTCGGCCGTTCCGCCTCGCCCTCCACCGGCCACTCGGTGCAGGTCAGCATCCCCCAGGCCATGCCCTCGCCAAAGATCGGGGACGCCTCCCGGAACTCCGGCAGCCGTTCACGGACGTCCTCGACGGTGTAGCGCACGCTGGAGTCGGCGCAGTTGATCGCCACGAAGGAGGACTGGAGCGTCGAGTAGCTCCCGTCCGAGGAGCGGCCGTGCATCGCGTCGCCCAGGATGCGCAGAATGGTGCCGTCGGGGTTCTCCTCGTCCAGGGCGTCGCCCAGGCCCTCCGTCAGGAACGGCCAGAAGTCCTGCGAGTACAGCGACTGCGCGAGTCCGGACCAGGCCAGGGACTGCGTCAGCGGGCGTTGCGGATCGGCGGTCGGCATCGGCTCCCCGCGCAGGCCCTCCAGCAGCTCGGCGAGGATCCGCTCGCCCTCGGCCGGGTCCCCGCCCAACGGGCAGTCGTCCTCACCGGCGCAGTCCGCCAGGAAGTTGCCCAGGGCCAGTTGGAAGCCGCGTGCCTGGCCCAGCGCGCTCTCCGCGTCGGTCATCGTCGGGTCCACCACCGCGTCCAGCACCACCCGGCCCATCCGCTCCGGGTACAGGTGGGCGGTGACCGCGCCCAGCTCCGTGCCGTAGGAGATCCCGAAGTAGTGCATCCGTTCGTCGCCCAGCACGTGCCGCAGGAGGTTCAGGTCGCGGGCGGTCGCGGTGGTGGTCAGATGCGGCAGCAGGTCGCCCTGCCGCTCCTCGCAGGCGTCGGCGAAGGAGGCCAGCCGGTCGGTGTACGCCGCCACCTCCCCGTCGTCCCCGGGATCGGCCGGGGTGAGCGGGGCGGCGAACCACTCGTCCAGTTCGGCGTCGTCCAGGCAGACCACGCCGGAGGAGGCGCCCACTCCGCGCGGGTCGAAGCTCACCAGGTCGTAGCGCTCGTGCAGGGTCGAGTACTCGGGGCCGAAGGCGGGCAGCGTCACCACCCCGGAACCACCCGGGCCGCCGAAGTTGAAGATCAACGAACCGATCCGGTCCGCCTCCGGGCCGGTCGCCCGGGAGCGGATCAGGGCGATGTCGAGGGTCTCGCCCTCCGGGTCCCCCCAATCCAGCGGCACCGTCAGGTCGGCGCACTCCCAGGGAGAACCCTCCTCCACCGGGGTCGGGGTACCGGCGTCCTCGCCCTGCGTCTCCTCGGCCTCCCCGCAGGCTCCCCAGGAGAGGTCCTGCCCGGTCAGGGCGGCCGGCAGGTCGCCGAGGTCGTCCCCGGTGATCGGCGCCGCCGCGCCCGGCGCGGGCGCGGAGCCCACTCCGGCCCCGCAGCCGGCGACGAGGACCGCGCCGGCGGCGAGCAGCGTCCCGGCGCGGCGCCGGGACGGGAGCTGAGGGGCTCGGGACATGTGGCACTCCCCTTCGGGTGGGCCCGGGGGCCCGAATCGGGACGGACGGCTCATCATCGACGTGCCGTCGGCCGCGTCGCATGCCCGGCACGGCATCCGGGTGACGGCGCGATCACGAAGGGGAGCGGACCGGGGCGGTCCGGTGGTGTGCCGGGGGCCGACCGGGCCCTACAGCGCCTCCTTGCGGGTGAGGGCGGTGAAGGCGACCCACCCGGGCAGCACCGGGAGCCAGAACGTCATCAGGCGGAAGAGCATCACCGCCGCCGCCGCCGTGTCGAAGGTCAGTCCGAAGGCCACCAGGCCACCGATCAGCGTCGCCTCCACGGCGCCGATGCCTCCCGGGGTGGGGGCCGCCGACCCCAGGGCGTTGCCGGCGAGGAAGACCACCGCCACCGTCGCCAACCCCAGCTCCCCGCCGAAGGCCCGCACCGAGGAGTCCAGACACAGCACGAAGGAGAGCGTCATCAGCACCATGCCGCCGATACCGCTCAGCAACTTCCGGGGACGCTGCACCACGTCCAGCATCCGCGGCACCACACCGGCGAACAGCGAACGCACCCGCTCGGAGATGAACTTCCGCAGTCCGGGGACGGCGGTGAGGATCAGCACCGCCACCGCGAGGGTCAGCACCGCGGCGATCATCGTCGGTGACGGCGAGAGGGTCGGGGCGTGCCGGGTGCCGGTGATGTACGCGAAGACCAGCAGCAGGGAGACGGCCGTGCCCAGGCCGAACAGTTGGTTGGCCCCGACGCTGGCCACCGCGTGCCCCGGGCGCACCCCCGAGCGCTGGAGGTAGCGGGTGTTCAGCGCCACGCCGCCGATCGCCGCCGGCGCCACCAGCTTCACGAACGACCCGGCCACCTGGGCGGCCACCGTCCGCATGTAGGGCACCTTCTCCGGGACGAAGCCCAGCAGGCTGATCGCCGCCGCGAAGTAGGTCAGCCCGGCGAAGCCGGCCGCGGCCACCGCCCACGCCCAGTTCGCCCCGTCCACGACCTCCCGGAAGTTGATGTGCACCAACTGGGTGACCAGGAAGTACGCAGCGAAGACCGCCGCCAGCGCCATCACCAGCGTGCGCGGCCGGATCCGCTCCAGCCGGGCCGGTTCCACCGGGGCCTGCGGGCGGACCTCCAGGATCCGGTTGCGGATCTCCGAGAGCAGGTCCGACTCCTTGGCCCGGGCCAGGGCCTCCTCCATGACCTGCTTCTCGGCCTGTTTCGCCGCGCGGACCCGTTTGCGGTCCGCGTCCTCCGGCAGCCGTCCGCCGGCCTCCCGGTAGGAGCGGGTGGCGTCCAGCACCGCCTGCCGCTCGCGCTGCGAGCGTTCCCGGCCCAGGTGGCGGAGCGTCTGCCGGGTGGCGCGGTTCAACGCGATCGGTTGCAGCAGCGGCAGGGCGTCGGCGACCGCGTCGGGTCCCAGCTCGGCCACCGCGGCGGCCACCGCGCGGGGCGCCCCGACCCGCAGACCGAAGGTGGTCAGCAGTTGCGCCACGTCCATGCGCAGCAGCAGGTCCCCGGCGGCGATCTCCCCGCCGCGCAGGTCGGTCAGGTGCAGCACCCCGGCCTCGTCCACCAGCAGGGCGTTGGCCTCCAGCCGCCGGTGCGCGATCCGGCGCGACTGCAGGGCCAGCACCTGGCGCCAGGCGGACCGCATCAGCGAGTCGTCGATCTCGTCGTCCGGGACGGCGTCCAGCAGCCGACCGGGCACGTGCTCGTAGATCAGGACGACGGCGTCCGGTCCCAGCTCGGAGGTGGCGATCAGGCGGGGCGCGTTGGCCCCGGCGGCACTCACCGCGTACGCCAGCAACGCCTCCTGCTCCAGCGCCTGGCGCAGGGTCTGGGAACCGCGGGGTTGGTTGATGCCCCGCAGCGCCAGGCGTCGCCACGCCCGGTAGAAGTAGCCGCGGGCCTGGTGTTCGCGGTCCACCACGGTGACGTCCAGCGGTGGGCCCGACTCCAGGGTCACCACGTACCGGCGACCGGGTTCCGCGCGGTCGCCGGCGCGACCCTGCCCCTCCTCGGTCGACCCCGACGGGTCCTCGGCACGCATCGCGGCCACCGGTCGGAAACCCAGACTCCGCAGCCCGGCCAACAGTTGCCGGCCGGTGGGTCGGGCGTTGGGGGAGCCGACGGCGTAGAGCGTGCCGTACGCCACCGACCAGCCGATCAGCACCGTGACCAGGATCGAGAACGGCGTGCTGTAGCCGGCGACCAGCACCGAGACCGCGTCCAGCACCAACACCGACCACATGAGGATCCGCCACCGGGGGCGGTGCGCCATGCCCACCGCCGTCATGTAGGCGATGACCGGTGCCAGGTAACCGTGCACGGCGTCGGTGGTGCCACCGCCCGGAGCCCGCGCGGTCAGCGCGTCCTGCACCTCCATGGGGGCCAGGCGCGCCACCCACAGGCTGAAGGACAGGGAGACCCCGTGCGCGAGCACGGCGGCGAGCACGCCGTCCGCGATCCGCAGTCCGTCGCGTTTGATCAACCGTTCCACGGCGAAGGCCACTGGGACCAGCAGTACGGCGACGCTGGAGATCAGCCCGGCGAAGCCGAAGAACAGCGGCGGGGCGGACCCGGCGGCGTCGCCGATGTCCTCCTCCAGACCCTTGGTGGTGCCGATGGCGAAGGTCGCCACCCCCAGCACCAGCACGATGCCGAGCAGGCCCAGCAGCATGCGCATCAGGTCCGCCGGGCGGTGCACCCGGGCGGCCAGGAGGGGCTCCGCGGGCTCCAGCGTGCCGAGTCCCTCCGGCGGGAGCGGCTTCGCGTCGGGCCCCGACCCCCGGGGTTCGGGCCCGGTCACCGGTCGGTGACCGGGTACCGCGGACGCCTCCGTCGAAGAGCCGGCGTCGGACCCGTCGGACCTGTCGGGCCGGTCGGACACGGTGTTCCCGGCGCCGTCGGGCAGCCGTTCGTCCGGCGTCCCGCCGTCCCGGCCGGCCGCGTCCGTCGGCACGGCCGGTGTCTCCCGGGCGGGCCGAACGGCGTCACCGGACCGGTCCCGCGTCTCGCGCGCCGACTCCTCGCCCCGTATCACCGGTCACCGCCGGCACGATACCGGGACGTCCCGTTCCGGACGGGGCGGGACGCGCATGGGGGACGATGGGGCGTGTGACGGAACCGACACCCCGCCCGACCCCCCGGACCACCGGGAGTGGGG
>NZ_VKHT01000203.1 GCF_014141535.1 Streptomyces alkaliphilus
CGATAAGCGCTCACCACACGCCCGCAGAGCCGCCGCTTCGCGCTCGGCACGCACCTTGGCATCCAGCGCGTCGGCGATCTCCCGCTGACGCTCCCGGTTGGAGTGCCGGTGGATCAGCGCGGCCCGCACCCCGCGATCCACATACTCCGCCGGACCGGCCGCGGTGGCGATGAGATAGAGCACCCGGGTCATGACCGCAGTCCACAACGCCCCACCAGAGCGGTCAAGCCCGCACCCGGCGAAGAGGCCAGTTCCATGAGTTCGCCGACCAGTTGGGTCACCACCGGCCGGCGCACCCCCGACAACGCGCCCGTCGAACCCGTGGCGCCGCCCTCGACGAGCGCCACACGGTCCGAACAGAGCTCCATCTTCGAGAGCCACGAGTGCCCCTGGCGCCCCATCACCCGAGCGTCTGGAGATCCACCGGGAAGCCCCACATCCCGAACACCCCGCACCAGGGCTGGAGCAAAGCGGTTCAACGGCGGTGCGTCGGAAACCGGTAGAGTCGAAGAACCCACTCCACCTTCAGACAAAACAACAGGATCGCACCTTATGTCGGAATCTCTGCTAGTGAGTAAAAACAGGCTCCTCGCGGGATAAAGGTGCTGGTCGGCTCCTGTGCTCCCCGCGCCTGCGGGGGTGGTCCCGGCACCCACAACCCCCTGTGGGACCTCGCCCGGTGCTCCCCGCGCCTGCGGGGGTGGTCCCTGGTGGCGGTGATGGCGCAAGGCGACGCGGTGGTGCTCCCCGCGCCTGCGGGGGTGGTCCCTGACCACCCGCACCACACCGGAGGATCCCGCCGTGCTCCCCGCGCCTGCGGGGGTGGTCCCGCCACGCCGGTCGTGGCGTTGCCGGTGACGTTGTGCTCCCCGCGCCTGCGGGGGTGGTCCCGGCGTCGGACGCCCCCGGCACGGCGGGACGGGGTGCTCCCCGCGCCTGCGGGGGTGGTCCCCTTTTCACGCTCATGGTCATGGGGCAATACAAGTGCTCCCCGCGCCTGCGGGGGTGGTCCCTTCGCGGCGGCCCGCTCCCGGGTCTTCCCCGTGTGCTCCCCGCGCCTGCGGGGGTGGTCCCGCGCGCCCGTTGCGGCCGATGGCCCGGCCCTCGTGCTCCCCGCGCCTGCGGGGGTGATCCCTTCGCGACGGTGCGGGCCTGGTCCGGCCACACGTGCTCCCCGCGCCTGCGGGGGTGATCCCGACCCCCGTCACGGGCGCGGTCTCTGCGGGCCGTGCTCCCCGCGCCTGCGGGGGTGGTTTCGGATAAGCATGCGACATCGTCGCTCGCTCCGTGCGTATGCGCCGGGCGCGGAGCCGGGGATGAGGGGCGTGCCCCATCCGTGCCCTTCGGAGCGGACAACACCGGTCAACAGCGGTGTTCACGGACCCGCCGGGACGGGTGGCGATGGAGGCGTTTCCGCAGATCAGAGCGGCTTTCTACGCCGAAGCGTCGGTGCTTCCCAAGCTCAGAGCGCGAGTTCGATTCTCGTCGCCCGCTCCACTGCAAAGCCTCGGGTCAGGGACCTAATCCCGACCCGGGGCTTCGTTGTGTCCGAGCCTGCCAGGACTTTCGCGGCAGAATCGTCTGGCAGCACTCTTCGTCCTCGGCGAACGACAGCCGTGCAGGAGCAAGGGCCCGCGGGCAAGGAGCCTGCGCGTCCAGTAGAAGCAGGTTGCCCGTCGGCAGATGGTCGTCACCGGACATGTGGCCGCCGCCGGCGCCGGGGATCCATCAGAAGTAGAGAATTTGCTGCACTTCCTGCATGGAGGAGTGGGAGATCCGCGTCACCGATGAGATCCTCGCCTGGATCAACGCCTTGGACGAGAAGTCGAAGGCGCAGTTCGTGGATGCCCTCGACCGGCTTGCGGAAGGTGGCCCCGGCCCGGGCCGCCCGCTCGTTGATCGGCTTGAAGGGTCGCAGGTCCACAACCTCAAGGAACTACGCCCCGGCTCCGCAGGCCGCTCCGAGATCCGCCTCCTGTTCGTCTTCGACCCGTGGCGTTCGGCGATCCTGCTAGTGGGCGGTGACAAATCGGGGAACTGGTCGACCTGGTACCGCCAGGCGATTCCACGCGCGGAAGAGCTGTACGTCGAGTACGTGAAGGAACGCGAAGCCGAGGAGGGACAGCAATGAAGAAGTTTCCCAAGTGGAGCGATGTACGTGCCGAGGTTGTTGCGGGTGCCGGCGGCGAAGAGGCTGTGGCCGAGGCCCGCAAGCGCAACCAGGCGTACATCGACGGGCATCGGCTTGCCGAGCGTCGCAAGTCTCTTGGCCTGACGCAGAGCGACGTCGCGGAACTGATGGGCGTGACCAAGAGCCGGATCTCGCAGATCGAGCGCGGAGAGGTCTCCACCGTGGAGGCCATCGCCCGCTATGTCGCCGCTCTTGGCGGCCGGATCCAGATCTCCGCCGTCTTCGGTGACGGCCTGTACATCCTGCGCGGAACGGACACTCACGCCGCGTAGGCCACAGGCCCTGGACGCATCGGCATCCGGGCAGCGCCAGTCGTTCGCACACCGTAGTGCTCGGCGGCGCCGCCAGTTCCTGCTCGCCGTTGTGATGGTCAGCCGGTCGCCAATGATGGTGCCTCTCGAATCTCCCCAGCTACTGCTGAGGATGAGACACACCCTCCTCTGTTGATCTCCCCATCATCGTGTGATCTTGCCCGATGCGCGTCAGGTCGACGAGCGCAGCCGGTCCAGTTCGTCGCTGATCGCCTCCCGCAGTGCGTCATGCTGCGGACCGAGCCCGGACCGCTCCTCGCTCCACCGTTCACGCGGATGAAGCCACACCGGGGCACCCACCACATCGGCGGGCTCCCACGCGAACCGCGGCCAGACGTGCGCGTGCAGGAACGGGTCCGTATTTCCCGGGATCTCCAGGTTGACCCGCAGGAAGGCCGGGTCCAGCCGCCGGCAGACACGCTCGACCGCTTCACCGAGCCGGTCCATGTCGGACAGGAACGCCGGCCGCTTCGCCCTCGGCAGGTCCGACAGCCGCTGCACCTCCGGCTCATCCACGAGCAGAACCGAGTAGCCCGGCAGGAACTGAACATCCCCGATCACCGCGAACCCCGCCGTCAACCGTCGCAGCACAGTCGGGTTCTCACCCCTCAACGCGGCCCCGATCCGATCCACCCGCCAATCACCAGCCATATCCGGAACCTACAAGCCGACGATTGAGAATCGCTGTTCGCGTGGAGACCCGCTCCATCGACAGGAGGCCCCGGGGCTCTCGTAAACGCTCGTGCCCTTCCTTGGGCACCCGAAGACGACCGGGGCTCGATGGCCGTGCCCCATCCGTGCCCTTCGGAGCGGACAACACCGGTCAACAGCGGTGTTCACGGACCCGCCGGAACGGGTGGCGACGGAGGCGTTTCCGCAGATCAGAGCGGCTTCCCGCGCGAAAGCGTCGGTGATTCCCAGGCGAGGGGGCGAGTTCGATCCCCGTCGCCCGCTCCACCCCGAAGCCCCGGGTCGGCGACCCGGGGCTTCGTCGTTGTCACCGGCTCTGTCGCCGCCGGAGAGCGGCCTCCGACGAGAGCGGACGAGCGCAACGGCCGACGGAAGGGACCGAGTGGCGCAGACCGTGCAGGCGGGGCCAACGTCACACAATGACCGGCTCCGGCGCTTCACCGGCTCGGAGCACGGCTCACTACCCGGTGCCACGCTGGCACCCAGTGCGCATACTGGAGTATGCTAGAGCGTATGGCCGGCACCACGCGGATCACCGTGACCCTCCCCGCCGAGCAGGTGGACGAGCTGAGGAAGCTGACGGACAACGTCTCCGGATATGTCGCGGAGGCTGTGGCGCGCCAGATCCGGCACCAGCTCCTCGGCGACGACCTGCGGCGGCACCAGGAGCAGCACGGGGACTTTGCCGAGGAGGAACTGGCCGAGGCGCACGCCCGGATCTTCGGTACACGAGGCACCGGGGCGGAGTCGGCCGCCGCGTGAAGCACGTCGAAACGGTGGTCCTCGACTCCCAAGGGCTGTCCGCATGGGTAACTCAGGACCGCAAGACTCTCGCGCTGTTCCAGGTATTCCACGACATGGGCGCCGACCTGGTCATCTGCGCCAATACGATCGTCGAGGTCAGTCACAGCCGGGTAGACCTGCCCCGGCTGCGCTGGGCGCTGTCCCGGCTGAAGATCGAACCGGTCACCGACCAGGCCGCGAGGGCCGCGGCGGAACTGCTCAAAGCCGCCGGCCTGCACGGTCACAAGTACGCGATCGACGCCACCGTTGCCGAAGCGGCTCTGCGGCAGCCAGGCCCCGTCGCCATGCTGACCTCGGACATCGACGACATGCGCACCCTTTGCGGAGACCGCATCCGGCTCATCGGCATCTGACGGCCGGCGAATGGCCCGGCCCGTGCCCGATGCGTGCCCATCAGCGCGGTCAACCACGGTCAACCACGGTCAACCACGGTCAACAAGGATGCTCAGCGGCGGACAGCTCGTCGCACCCGGGATGCTTTTCAGCAGGTCAGAGCGGCTTTCCACACCGAAGCGTCGGTGGTTCCCAAGCGAGGGGGCGAGTTCGATCCCCGTCGCCCGCTCCACCCCGAAGCCCCGGGTCGGCGACCCGGGGCTTCGAGGTTGTCCGGACCTCTCGACGGCTGTCGTGCCCTCCGCGTGCCCCGGGAAGCGCTCCCCGGGAGCGGGAGCGTCCCATCAAGTCGTCGGAGATCTTCGGCCGCGAGTGCGGCCGTGTGACGCCGAGGTCGATCGGCAGCCGGGAGACCTTCTCGAGCGAAACGAGCCTCGGGCCGGTGAGCGTTGCCCGCCCCCGCGCCCCGTCGTCGTATGAGTCCCGACGTGGGCGCGCGGCGCGGCGGGCTCGGCCTTCCGCCGAGCCCGCCGCGCCGGCTCCGTGCCGGAGCCGAACCGGTGTCCCGCCGTCAGCGCTGCAGTGTCAGCAGACCCGGACGGTAGGGGAGGAGGCCGTAGTCGCCGCCGGAGTTGGGGCTGCGTCCCTGGTAGAGGAACTGCAGGTTGCAGGGGTCGATGGTCATGGTCTGATCGGGGCTGGTGCGGAGCAGTTCACCGTGGCTGATGTCGTTGGTCCAGGTGGCGCCGCTGTTGGCCTTACCGGCGAAGGGGTTGCTCTCGGTCGCGGCCTGGGGTGTCCACGAGCCGTTCAGACTGGTGGCCGTGAACGAGCGGAAGTAGCGGCCCTGCGAGCCGATCGCCTCGACGATCATGAGGTAGCGGTTCTCGCCCTGCAGTTTGTAGACCTGCGGGGCTTCGAACAGGTTGTTCGTCGTGTCGCTCATGATCACTGTGGAGTTCGTGCCGAAGCTGCTCGGGAAATTCCCGATCGGCATGCCGGCCCGGTAGATCCTGCCGTTGTCACCGGCGAAGAACAGGTACATGTGCGTGTCGTCGGCGATGAGCGCCTGGTCGATGGGTCCGGTCGGGGAGTTGGAGATGCTTCCGGAGAAGAGCTCCTGCTCGGCCGACCAGCCGTTCGGGTTGGTGGGGTCGTTCGAGGTCCGGTAGGAGAAGGAGGTCCTGCCCCATTGGTAGGCGAGCACCCAGATGTTCTTCGGTGCGAAGTAGAAGAGCGTGGGCGCGACGGTGGAGGAGGACATCGCGTTCTGGTTGGCCGAGGCCATCTCCGACCAGTTGCCGAACAGGCTGAAGTTCATCGAACCCCAGCGCGTCCCCGTGTCGTGCGTCGTCGCGTAGACGAGGTGCCGGCCGTTGTAGGGCACGACGGTGAAGTCCTTGAGCGAGACCCACCCCGACCTGGGCTGCGCCAGCGGGCCCGTTGACGTCCAGCGGTATGTCGAGGGAAGAGCGCACGGGCCGGGGTTGCCGCCGGTGCCGACCCTGACGAGCCGCCACTGCTGGTTGGCGCCGCCCCAGTCGTCGTACTGCACGATGTTCGCGTTGTCGGCGGTGGAGCCGCCCTGTACTTCGAGGGCCTTGTTGCTGTGGCGCGAAATGAACCTCACGTGGCCATCCGGGCTGTCGACCAGCCGCCACTGCTGGTTGGTGCCGTTCAGGTCGGCCCACTGGACGATCGAGCCGCCGTTCGCGGTGGACCAGTTGTGGACGTCCAGCACCTTGCCGGAGTGGCGGGACCTGATGCGGTAGTAGCCGTTACCGGAGTCGACGAACTGCCACTGCTGCTGAGCCTGATCGTTCCTGGTCCACTGGGTGATGCGGGCGCCGTCGTTGGTGGCCAGGTTGTGGACGTCCAGGGCCTTGCCGCTGTTGCGGTTGACCAGCACATACGAGGCGTTGGTGTCGACGGTCGCCGCGGCGGCGGGCTGGGCGCCGAGGAAGGTGACCACGAGCAGCAAGGGCGCGAGGGCGGCGAGCAGGCGTTTCGGGCGGAACGGGGACGGGGGGCGAGACGACATCAAGGCCTCCCTTTC
>NZ_VKHT01000204.1 GCF_014141535.1 Streptomyces alkaliphilus
GGACGGCTTCGGGGCGGGGTCGAAGGACAGGGATCAGCCGCGCGAGACGAACGAGCGCAGGAAGAAGGCCACGTTGGCCGGGCGCTCGGCGAGCCGCCGCATGAAGTACCCGTACCAGTCGGTGCCGTAGGGCACGTAGACCCGCACGCGGTGCCCGGCCTCCGCCAGCCGCACCTGCTCGGCCTCGCGAATGCCGTAGAGCATCTGGAATTCGTAGGACCGCGGCGAGCGCCCCACGCGCCGGGCCAGCTCCTGCGCGATGGCGATCATCCGCGGGTCGTGGGAGCCGATCATGGGGTACCCGTCGCCCGTCATCAGCAGCCGCAGGCACCGCACGTAGGCGCGGTCCACCAGATGCTTGTCCTGGTACGCCACCTCGGCGGGCTCCCGGTAGGCCCCCTTGACCAGCCTCACCCGGGATCCTTCCCCGGCCAGGGCACGACAGTCGTCCTCGGTGCGCAGCAGACAGCTCTGGAGCACCGCCCCGGTCGCCGGGAAGCGGCGGCGCAGCTCGGCGTGGATCGCCAGGGTGGAGTCCACGGTGGTGTGGTCCTCCATGTCCAGCGTGACGGTGGTGCCGGCGGCGTGGGCCGCCTCGACGACGGGCAGCACGTTGGCCAGTGCCAGGTCGTGGCCGCCGGGCAGTGCCTGGCCGAAGGCGGAGAGCTTGACCGACATCTCGGCCCGCTCGCCCAGCCCCTCCTTCCCCAGCGCCTCGGCCAGCGCCAGGTAGGCGTCCCGGGCGCGCAGGGCCTCGGCGGGGTCGGTGACGTCCTCACCGAGGTGGTCCAGGGTGACCTCGAGGTTCCGCCCGGTCAGTGAGCGAACCGCCGCCACGGCCTGGTCCAGGCGCTCGCCGGCGACGAAACGGTCAACCACCGGACGGGTCACGGGGGTGGTCGAGACGACGCGGCGGATGGTGTCGCTGCGCGAGGCGACGTGCAGTACGGGTCCCAGCAACGGGCACCTCCACGGAACGAGCGGTGGGTGACGCCTCGGTGCCGTCCGACGGGCACGGACGCCCCGGACGGAACCGACTCCCCGGACTGTAGGGAGTCGCGCGGGACACCGCCCACGGACAGCTGTCACGAGCCGGCGGGGGTTTCCCATACATCTGTACGACAATGAGGGGGCGACCGGGCGGTGACACGCCCGCGACGCGGGGCGGAACGCCCCGGGCACGAACGGAAACGGCGGCACGGCACGTGAGCGATCCCCTGCGGGACGAGGACCACCAGGCGTTGGTCGACGAGATCTCCCGGCTTCTGCGCACCCCGGCGACCCTGGAGGCGCGGGATTTCTCGCTGATCGCCTTCGCCTCCCACTCCGGGGTGGACGAGACCGTGGTGGACCCGGTGCGAACCCGCACCATCCTCAGTCGCAGCTCCCCCGCCGAGGTGCGGCGCTGGTTCGAGGGGTTCGGCATCACGCGGGCGACCGGGCCGGTGCGCATCCCGGCGGACCCGGCGGCGGGGGTTATCACCGGGCGAATCTGCCTCCCGGCCCGCCATCGGGGCGTGGTGCGGGGGTACGTGTGGCTGCTGGACGACGGCAGCCTGTCCCCGGAGGACCCGCGCATGCCGGCGGCGATGGCGATCGCCGCGCGGATCGGCGCCTCCCTGGGAGCCAGGGCCCGGCCCGGCGCCCGGCCGGCGGAGGCGCTGCGACGGTTGTTGACGGCCCCCCGAGCGGCCCGCCCCGGCGCCGTGGCGGCGGTGACGGAGGCCCTGGGCACGGTCGTCGAGGGGCCGGTGGCACTGGTGGCGGTGCGCCCGTGGCCGCTGGACGCGGACCCCGCCGGCCCGGTCGCGCCGGTACTCGCCGCGACGGTGCTGCCCGGGTCGGGGAACGGCATCCGGCTGCCCGGCGACCCAGGCACGGACACCCGGCCGGCGCTCGCCCTCCTGGTGCGGCTGCGCGAGCACCGGGCGGAGCCGTCGACCGCTCCGGCCCGGGAGGCCGTGGAGGCGGCCATGGGGCGACTGCCCGAGCCGGAGCGTCGGGCGGCCCGCGCGGGGATCGCGACCTGCCGCGGTGTGCCGGCCGCCGATCCGGCCGGTACGGATTCCCGGGAGGCGGGCCCCGGGTGGGAACCGGACCCCGCCGGCCCGGCCGGGTGGCCCGCCGCGTGGCGCCGGGCGGTGGCCGCCGCCGGGGTCGCGACGGTCGAGTCCCGCGAGGGCCCGGTGGCCGAGTGGTCCGCGTTGGGGGCGCACCGCCTGCTGACCTCCCTGCCGCCCGGACCACCGGATCCGGCGGTCCGGGACCTGCTGCGTCCCGCCCACCGGGAGTTGGCCCGCACGGCGGAGGTGTGGCTGGACCTCGCCGGACGGGCCGGGGACACCGCCAGGGAACTGGGGATCCACCGGCAGACCCTGTACTACCGCCTGTCGCGGGTGGAGGAGTTGACCGGACTGCGGGTCGCCGACGGCCGGGACCGTCTGCTGCTGCACATGGCGCTGAAGGCCGCCCGTCTCCACGGGGCCACCTGACCGCGCCGGGCCGGTGCCCGGCATCCGGCCCGCCGGAGGGGTTGGGCCCGGCCCCGGACCACGCGATCGGGCGCTCCGCCCCCGGGGCGGCTCCGGGCGGCACGGTCCGGGGGGATCGACAGCCGCGGCACGGGGCACGGGGCGAGCCGGTTGGTGGGCTCTCCTCCCCCGCCCGGGTGGTGTCGGGCATCCCGGATCCGGCCGGCCCCGGGATGCCCCGAACGCCCGCGGCCCCGCCGACCCCGGGAAGGGGCGGCGGGGCCGCGGGGCCCGTTCCGGACCGACCGGCCTCCCGGGATCGGGGGAGGCCGGCCGGTCCGGTCCGACTCAGTCGGTGGCGAGGTTGACGCCGCGGGCCGAACGGGCGCCGATCTCCTCCGCGATCTCGGTGAGCACGGCCGGCGGGATGGAGTGGTCCAGGGTCAGCGCGATCAGCGCGTCACCGCCCTCCTCGGCGCGGGAGACCTGCATGCCGGCGATGTTGATCTCGGCGGCGCCCAGGATCCGGCCCAGGGTGCCGACCACACCGGGCCGGTCGGTGTAGCGGAAGAAGGCCATGTGGTCGGTGAGCGCCAGGTCCAGGGTGTGCTCCCCGACACCGACGATCTTCTGCTGGTGCTTGGGGCCGGCCAGGGTGCCGGAGATCGCCACCTCCTCACCACCGGTGAGGGTGCCGCGCACGGTGATGACGTTGCGGTGGTCCGGGGACTCGGAACTGGTGGTCAGCCGCACCTCCACACCGCGCTCCTGCGCGAACAGCGGCGCGTTGACGTAGGAGACGGTCTCGGCGACCACGTCCTCGAAGACGCCCTTGAGCGCGGAGAGCTCCAGGATCTTCACGTCGTGCTGGGTGATCTCGCCGCACACCTCGACGTCGAGGCGCTGGGCGACCCCGCCGGCGAGGGCGGTGAAGATCCGGCCGAGCTTCTCGGCCAGCGGCAGGCCGGGCCGGACGTCCTCGGCGATGACCCCGCCCTGGATGTTGACGGCGTCCGGGACCAGTTCCCCGGCGAGGGCCAGGCGCACGGAGCGGGCCACGGCGACGCCCGCCTTCTCCTGCGCCTCACCGGTGGAGGCGCCCAGGTGCGGGGTGGCGACCACGGTGTCGAACTCGAAGAGCGGGGAGTCGGTGCACGGCTCGACCGCGAAGACGTCCAGGCCGGCGCCGGCGACCCGGCCCTCCTTGATGGCGCTGTGCAGGGCGGCCTCGTCGACGATGCCGCCGCGCGCGGCGTTGATGATCCGCACATCCGGCTTGACCTTGTGCAGCGCCTCGTCGCCGATCAGCCCGAGGGTCTCGGGGGTCTTCGGCAGATGCACGGTGATGAAGTCGGAGACGGTGAGCAACTCGTCCAGGGAGAGCAGCTTGACGCCCATCTGGGCGGCGCGCGCGGGCTGGACATAGGGGTCGTAGGCGACGACCTTCATGCCGAAGGCGGACATCCGCTGGGCGACCAGCACGCCGATGCGGCCCAGGCCGACCACGCCGAGGGTCTTCTCCGACAGCTCCACGCCGGTGTACCTGCTCCGCTTCCACTCGCCGTTCTTCAGCGCGGCGTTGGCCTGCGGGATGTTGCGGGCGGTGGCGAGGATCAGACCACAGGCCAGCTCGGCGGCGGTGACGATGTTGGAGGTGGGCGCGTTGACCACCATGACGCCGGCCTTGGTGGCGGCGGAGACGTCCACGTTGTCCAGGCCGACACCGGCCCGGGCGACCACGCGCAGCCGGCCGGCGGCGGCGATGGCCTCGGCGTCGACCCGGGTGGCGCTGCGGATCAGGATCGCGTCGGCCTCGCGGATGGCGTCCAGCAGCTCGGCCCGATCGGCGCCGTTGCACCGGCGGATCTCGAAGTCCGGCCCCAGGGCCTCCACCGTGGCGGGGGAGAGTTCCTCGGCGATGAGTACGACAGGCTTGCTCACTTGGTCAGTCCTCGCTTGTCCTCTGCGGGGGGCCGCGTCCCGACGGCCGAAGGAAGTGGAGGTGGGCAGCCGCGTGGAGACGCACGACGCTGTGAGCCTGTGACGCGCTTCGCAGTGCAGTGTATCGGCGGGGCGGTGGTCCCGGTCACCCACAAACGGGACCACCGCCCGGTGAAATCCACCCGGCCCTCACCGGGAATTCACCCGAAGGTGTGACGGAGCGTCAGCGCTCGTCGTCCACCCAGCTCATCAGCTTCCGGAGCTCCTTGCCGGTGCTCTCCAGCAGGTGGTCCCCGTCGGCCTTCTTGTACTCGTTGTACTTCGGCAGACCGGCCTCGTACTCGGCCATCCAGGTGCGGGCGAAGGAGCCGTCCCGGATCTCCTCGAGCACCTTGCGCATCTCGGCCTTGGTGGCGTCGGTGATGATGCGCGGGCCGGTGACGTAGTCGCCCCACTCGGCGGTCTCCGAGATGGACCACCGCATCTTCTCCAGGCCGCCCTCGTACATGAGGTCCACGATGAGCTTCAGCTCGTGCAGGCACTCGAAGTAGGCGATCTCCGGCTGGTAGCCGGCCTCCACCAGCGTCTCGAAGCCGGCCTTGACCAGCGCGGCGGTGCCACCGCACAGCACGGCCTGCTCGCCGAAGAGGTCGGTCTCGGTCTCCTCGGTGAAGGTGGTCTTGATGACGCCGGCCCGGGTGCCGCCGATGCCCTTGGCGTAGGACAGGGCGAGGGCGAAACCGTTACCGGTCGCGTCCTGCTCGACCGCGACGATACAGGGCACGCCGCGCCCCTCCTCGTACTGGCGGCGCACCAGGTGGCCGGGGCCCTTGGGGGCGACCATGCAGACGTCGACGCCGGCCGGGGGCTTGATGAAGCCGAACCGGATGTTGAAGCCGTGGCCGAAGAACAGGGCGTCCCCGTCCTTCAGGTTGTCCTTCACGGACTCCTCGTAGACCTTGGCCTGCACCGGGTCCGGGACCAGGATCATGATGACGTCCGCCTCCGCGGCGGCCTCGGCCGGCGTGGTGACGCGCAGGCCCTGCTCCTCGGCCTTCACCCGGGAGCGGGAGCCCTCCGGCAGGCCGACCCGGACGTCGACGCCCGAGTCCCGCAGCGAGAGCGCGTGCGCGTGTCCCTGGCTGCCGTAGCCCAGGACCGCGACCTTGCGGCCCTGGATGATGGACAGGTCGGCGTCGTCGTCGTAGAACAGTTCGGCCACTTCGGTTCTTCTCCTTGGTTCTCGCCCGGGCGGGGTCCGCCGCGTGCGGACCACCGTAGGACGTGCGGGTGGTGGTGGGGGCGCCGGTCTCGCCATGCGGTCCGGTCGGGTGTTCGAGGGTTCTCGCGGCCCCGGCCGCGGCGCGTCCGGGGCCGCCGGCGTCTCAGGCGCTGCGCTCCAGGGCTCGCAGCGAACGGTCGGTGATGGAACGGGCGCCGCGACCGATGGCGATCGTGCCGGACTGGACCAGCTCCTTGATCCCGAAGGGCTCCAGCATCCGCAGCATCGCCTCCAGCTTCTCGCTGCTGCCGGTGGCCTCCACGGTCACCGCCTCCGGCGAGACGTCCACGGTCTTGGCACGGAACAGCTGGACGATCTCGATGATCCGCGAGCGGCTCTCGTTGTCCGCCCGGACCTTCACCAGGACCAGTTCACGGCGGACGGCCGAGGCCGGATCCAGCTCGACGATCTTCAGCACGTTGACGAGCTTGTTGAGCTGCTTGGTCACCTGCTCCAGCGGCAGGTCCTCGACGCCGACCACGATGGTGATCCGGGAGATCTCCGGGTGCTCGGTGGTGCCGACCGCGAGGGAGTCGATGTTGAAGCCACGACGGGAGAACAACGAGGTGATCCGGGCCAGGACCCCCGGCTTGTTCTCCACCAAAACGGAGAGCGTGTGCTTGGACATGGCTGCTTCCTGAACTTCCTGACCCCCGGGATGGGGTCGCTGTCTCTTATACA
>NZ_VKHT01000205.1 GCF_014141535.1 Streptomyces alkaliphilus
GGGGTGGCCGTGGTGTCGGTGGGACCGGTGGGCCGCCCCCCCGGGGGCGGTGCCCCGGTGGGGTCGATGGTCGGCCCCGGTCCGGCGCTCATGTCGCGTCCCCGGGGGTGCGGCGGGTGATCTCGGTCAGGCGGTCGGCGGCTTCCCTCGCGACCTCCGGATCGAGGCCGGGTATGCGCACGGCACCGCTGGAGGAGGCGGTGGTGACCACCAGCGTGCTCAGTCCCATCAGCTGCTCCAGCGGACCGCGCGAGGTGTCCACGGTCTGGATGCGGGAGATGGGCGCGATGCGCCATTCGCGCACGAACCAGCCGCTCGCCGCGTAGACGGCCTCCTCGGCGATCTCCCAACGGTGCACGGCGTACCGCCAGGAGGGGACGACGGCGGCGCGCAGCACGCAGAGCACGGCGAGACCGATGAGCAGCGGTCCGCTCCACACCCGGCCGCCCTCCCAGACCGTGTACAGCACCGCCGTGCCGCCGATCAGGGGGATGAAGCCGCCCAGGGAACGCAGGATCCACCAGGGGACGGCGCGTCGCAGGACGCGGTGGTGGGGTGGCCGCAGCACCATCGGCGCCCCGGATCCCCCCGTGGATCCATCGGGAACAGTCACCGGCTCAGTCATGGGACACAGTGTCCCATGGTGGGTCCGGCACGCTCCACCGTAATACACGCCCTATCCTTCTCCCATGTCGGAGAGCCCTCCACCCGGTACCGGGACCGGCCGGACACCCGGTACGACGGAGCGGACCCGTCGCGCGATCCTGGACGCCGCCGTGGCTGCCTGGACCGCCGACCGCACCGCCCCGATGTCCGAGATCGCCCGACTCGCGGGCGTGGGCCGCAGCACCCTGCACCGCTACTACGCCGACCGCCCCGCACTGCTCCGGGCCCTGGACGAGGAGGCGTTCGCGCTCACCGCCCGCGCCTTCGCCGAGGCCGAGCCCGAGCGCGGGACACCGGTGGAGGCGCTGCGCCGCCTGGTGCGGGCGATGTTCGACCTGGGGCCGGTGATGAACCTGCTGTTCACCGAGAACAGGGACGAGGAGGGGGGCTGGGACGACTCCCGCTGGGAGCGGATCCACGCCCCGGTCGGCGCCCTGTTCCTGCGCGGCCGACGGGAGGGGGTCATCGCGCCAGGCGTGGACGCCGACTGGTTCGTGCGCTGCCTGTGGTACCTGCTCTCGGCGGGCTGGGAGGCGGTGCGGGAGGGTACGGCCGCCAAGCAGCGGGCGGTGGACCTGGTCATCGGCACGTTGGAGCACGGCCTCCTCGCCCCCGGCGCGGACCGGGGGGAACGCGGGTGAGAGCACCCCGGGGAACTTGGTATGGTGAACACGTCGCCACGACACCGCGCGGAGGACCGCCGGGTCGCAGGCGGAACACCTGTCCGGGTGGCGGAATGGCAGACGCGCTAGCTTGAGGTGCTAGTGCCCTTTATCGGGCGTGGGGGTTCAAGTCCCCCCTCGGACACCGGCGAGGACCCCGGCTCGGCCGGGGTCTTTTTCCGTTCCCGGGAACGTCCGTCAGGTCCCGCCCGGGTGGCAGGGGAGACCGTGCGGCGGGCCCCGGTGTCCGGGTCGGCGGGATCCGGGGCGACGGTGCGAGGTCGCCCCCGGTCCGTCCCCGGTCACCGTGGGCGGTGGGGTCGGCGGAACGCGACTCCCGCTCCGGCGGGATCCGAGGCGGGAGTTACCCGGCGACCGGGCGGACGCGGAACCCCCGGTCACCGCCGGGGGTCGGGGGCGCGGTGCTGTTCCGCACGACGAGCCGGGTGGAGAGTTCCATGCGGTCCACCGGCAGGGGTTCGCCGCGGGCCAGGGTGAGCAGCATCGTCGTGGCCTGACCGCCCATCTCGCGGAGCGGCTGGCGGACGGTGGTGAGGGCCGGGACGATCCACTCGGCGGTGGGCAGGTCGTCGAAGCCGACCACGCTGAGGTCCCCGGGGATGCGCAGCCCGGCCTCGGCGGCGGCCTGGTACACGCCGATGGCCTCGTGGTCGTTGGAGGCGAAGATCGCGGTGGGCGGGTCGGGCAGGCTCAGCAGCCGGCGGGTGTGGGTGAGGCCGTCGGCGATCTGGAAATTGCCGATGCGGATCAGGTCGGGATCGGAGGGGATGCCCGCCATGTCCAGGGCGGCGCGGTAGCCGTCGAGCCGGGCCCGGGCGGCGAGGACGCCCTCCGCGCCGGTGATCACCGCGATGCGGCGGTGACCGAGTTCGATCAGGTGACGGGTGGCCGACAGCCCCCCGTTCCAGTTGCCCGCGCCGACCGAGGCGGCGTCGTGGCCGGGTGCCCCGGTGGGATCGACGAGCACGTAGGGCACACCACGACTGCGCAGCCGGTGGTTCTGGTCCTCGGTGAGGCCGGAGCACACGGTGATGACTCCGGTGGAGCGGCGGGCCAGAACCTCCTCGACCCAGTCCCGGCCCGGCATCTGACGGCCCTGCAACTCGGTGACCACCACCGCCAGGCCGTTCTGCCGGGCGACCCGCTGGACCCCGTGGAAGATCTCGACCCCGTACAGGCCGTTCAACTCGTGGAAGACCAGCTCCAGCAACGGGGCCGGGCGGCCGCCGCGCTTCTGCCGCCGGTAGCCGTGACGGCGGATGGCGCCCTCGACCAGCTCGCGGGTCCCGGGAGCGATGTTGTCCCGCCCGTTGACCACCTTGGAGACCGTGGCGACCGAGACGCCGGTGCGTTGGGCGATCTCCGCGAGAGTCAGCGGACCGCCGGACGCTTCGTCGCCCTTGGCGCTGTCGTGGGCAGAGGTCATGGCGGCACTATAACGCGGACACCCATCCCCCTTGGGGGGAAATGTTGGGCTATGTGCCATCCCGGAAGCCGAATCGCCCTCTTCCTCAGCACCTCATCACCGCCCCCGGAGCGAAGAAACTTTTCAAGACTTTACCGAAATCATCGAATCATCGTGAGGTCGTCACACCTTCGATCCACCGGGGCGGAAGGGTCGACAGCGGCCGGAATCACCCCCTGGTCACACTTCCCCACACCCAGCGGAGTCGCGTTATCACGTCGTGACATCGTGACGCACCTCTTGACGGGGGTGGCGAACGTTCTTACCGTTTCCGGCCACGTAATTGTTTCGTAGTTGCTCCGGAAATTTTCGCGGACAAAGGCGCTTCGATGATCAAGAGCTTCTCCAGCAGACGTGTCACCCCCGTGATCCTCGCCACGGCCCTCGGCCTCGCCGCGGTCGGATGCGGCGGCAACTCCTCGTCCGGCGGCGACGGCAACTCGTTCGAGTTCTGGTCGTTCTCCGGCATCAACCAGAAAGCCGCCGTCGAGAAGTACGAGGCGGCCAACCCGGACATCACCGTGAAACTGACCGAGGTCGGCACCACCCAGGAGACCGCCCAGGCGCTGACGACCGCGCTGGCCGGTGGCAAGGTCCCCGACCTCGTCCTGATCCAGGGCGATGACCTGCCGCGGTTCGTGGAGCAGCCGCAGAACTTCCACGATCTGCGGGAGTTCGGCGCCGACGAGAGGAAGGACGACTACCTGGATTGGGTGATCAACCAGAGCGTCGCCCGGGACGGCTCGATCATCGGCATCCCCACCGATGTCGGCGGCATGGCCGTCGCCTACCGCACCGACCTGTTCGCCGAGGCCGGCCTGCCGACCGACCGGGACGAGGTCGGCGCGCTGTGGCCGACCTGGGAGGACTTCATCGAGGTGGGCCGGCAGTACACCGACGCCACCGGCAATGCCTTCATCGACAACGCCCCCACCAGCGTCTTCTACCAGGCCGTCAACCAGGTGTCGCAGAAGTACCACGACGCCGACGGCGAGCTGATCCACGACACGAACCAGGAGGTCAGGGACGCCTTCGACCTCGCGCTCGACGCCATAGCCGCCGACATCTCCGCCGGGCAGGCCTCGTTCACCGAGGGCTGGAGCGCCGGGATGCAGCAGGGCGCCTACGCCGTGGTGGCCGCCCCCTCCTGGATGCTCAACAGCATCCGCAGCAACGCGCCGGACACCGAGGGCAACTGGGACGTCGCCACCATCCCCGGCGGCGCCGGCAACTGGGGCGGCAGCTACCTCGCGATCCCGGCGAAGGCCGCCAACCCCGAGGCCGCCTGGGCCTACATCAGCGAGATGCAGTCGCCCCAAGGGCAATTGGAGCACTTCCTCGACTCCGGCGCCCTGCCCACCACCCCCGAGGTCTACGACGACGAGGACCTGACCGCGAGCACCGACCCGTTCTTCTCCGACGCGCCCATCGGCACCATCTACACCGACTCGCTGCTGGGGCTGGAGCCGTTCCTGATCGGTCCGGACAGCGCCACCATCGGCAACGAGTTCCTCAACGCCCTCACCGCCGTCGAGCAGGGGGGCGCCGACCCCGACGAGGCCTGGGACACGGCCCTGGCCAACATCCGCACCGCCATCGGGCAGTGAGGAACCCGTGAGGACACGCACCCTGCCCGGGCCGCGGCCCTCCGCCCCGCCGACGGCCCCGAAGGGGGCCGCGGCGGGGGCGGACGGGCCGGGGCCGGTCCGGCACCGGCTCGCCGAGCGGATCGCGCCCTACAGCTACATCGCGCCGTTCTTCCTGCTCTTCGCGGTGTTCGGTCTCTTTCCGCTGCTTTTCACCTTCTACATCGCCCTGTTCGACTGGAACCCCATCGGCGACCGCACCTTCATCGGCTTCGACAACTTCACCCGTCT
Organism: Streptomyces alkaliphilus; assembly: GCF_014141535.1. GTDB lineage: Bacteria > Actinomycetota > Actinomycetes > Streptomycetales > Streptomycetaceae > Streptomyces > Streptomyces alkaliphilus. The sequence goes on from NZ_VKHT01000205.1 coordinate 4,692, forward strand.
GTGGGACGACGGACGGTTCTGGAACGCCACCCGCAACACGCTCAGCATCTGGTTCCTGTCCACCGTGCCCCAGCTGTTGGCCGCGCTGCTCCTGGCGCACCTGCTGAACCACGTGCGGCTGCGCTTCGCGGGTTTCTTCCGCATGACGATGCTGGTGCCCTACATCACCTCGGTGGCCGCGACGACGATCGTCTTCGCCCAGATGTTCGATCGGGACTACGGTCTGCTGAACTGGCTGCTCGGTCTGGTCGGCGTCGGCCCGATCAACTTCCTCCAGTCGACCGGCGCCAGCCACGTGATGATCGCCACCATGGTCGCCTGGCGCTGGTTCGGCTACACCACCCTGCTCTACCTGGCCTCGCTCCAGGCCATCCCCCGCGAGACCTACGAGGCCGCGGCCGTCGACGGCGCCGGAGGCCTGAAGCAGTTCTGGCACATCACGATCCCCTCGCTGCGGCCGATCATCATCTTCACCGTCGTCACCTCGACGATCGGCGGTCTGCAGATCTTCACCGAGCCGCTGCTCGCCGGGAGAGCCACCCCGCTCACCTGCGGGCCGACCCGGGAGTGCCAGACCCTGACCCTCTTCCTCTACGAACAGGGCTTCGGAGGCTATGAGTTCGGCTACGCGGCGGCCATCGGCGTGGCGCTGTTCGCCATGATCGTCGTCATCGCGCTGATCAACTACCTGCTGTCCACCCGTATCCGCTCGGAGCGATGATGACGACCACCACACCCCCGGTGGCACGCCGGTCACCACCGGCACGCCGTCCCCGTTCCCCGGGGCGGGTCCCCTGGTGGGCCTACGCCCTGCTGGTGTTCGCGACGTTCATCTGCGTCTTCCCGCTGTACTGGATGTTCGTCGTCGCCTCCACAGACACGGCCACCGCCAACCAGATGCCCCCGGCGGTCATCCCCGGCGGCAACCTGCCCGACCGCGTCGACCTGGTCTTCAGCACGGTGCCGTTCCTCCGGTCCATGATCAACAGCGTGGTCGTGGCCGGCTGCGTCGGCATCGGACACGCCGTCATGTGCTCGCTGGCCGGCTTCGCCTTCGCCAAGCTGAACTTCCGCGGTCGCGACACGCTGTTCCTGGTGCTGGTGCTCACCATGACCGTGCCGATGCAGCTCGCGATCATCCCGCAGTACCTGATCGTCTCCGAGCTGGGCTGGGTCGACAGCCTTCAGGCGGTGATCGTGCCGGGGCTGCTGCTGGTCAGCGCCTTCGGGATCTTCTGGATCCGGCAGCACCTGTCCGTTACGCTGAGCGACGAACTGATGCAGGCCGCCCGGATCGACGGCGCCAACACCTGGCAGATCTTCTGGCGCATCGCCTTCCCGATCGTCCGGCCCGCCGCGTTCGTCCTGGGCCTGTTCAGCTACGTCACCGCCTGGAACGACTTCCTGTGGCCGTTCGTCGTCCTGAAGTCGCCCGACAACTTCACCGTTCAGATCGCCATCAAGGCACTCCAGAACAACTACGACATCGACCTGGGGCTGGCCATGGCGGGGTCCTTCCTCGCGACCCTGCCGCTGCTGGTGCTGTTCGTCTTCGTCGGCCGGCGTATGGTCGCCGGCATCATGGAAGGAGCGTTCAAGGGGTGACGGATCACACCGAGACAAGCTCTCCCGGGACCGGTCGGCGGGCCCTGGTGGTGCGGGGTGGCTGGGAG
>NZ_VKHT01000206.1 GCF_014141535.1 Streptomyces alkaliphilus
CTCCCGGCCGGCCCGCCACACGGGGCCGGCCCGGGAGCCCGCGGCGTCCCGCGCCGCGCCCGCCCCGCCGAGCGCCCCGGGCCGGGTGCGGCGGGGCACGGCACCGTCGCGTACCGACTCCCGCACGCCGAACGCCGCCGGTCCCGGACGCGGTGCGTCCGGGACCGGCGGCGTGGTGGGGAAGGGTCGCAGGGGTCACCGGCCGGCGCGCGACGGGACCGGGGTCACCGCCGGGCACCGGCCGGGTCCGGGGTCACTCCCGCGGGAAGCTCTCGGCCAGCTCGGAGACGAATGCCTCCCGCTCGACCACCAGACCGCCGGGGGTGTCGGTGTCGGGGGTCAGGATGAAGCTCTCCAACGACGAGGGGTTCGCCGGGTCGGAGAAGTCGTGCACGATGCCGAAGGCGTTGTCGTAGTCGTTCAGCTCCTGCATCGCGGCGGCCACGCCCTCCCGGGTGAGGTCGTTGTTGTCGCAGGCGATGCGCAGCGCGTCGGTGACCAGGCGGGCGGCGTTCCAGCCGGCGACCACGCCGTTGTCCAGGGTGGCGTCCGGGTACTCCGCCAGGTAGGCCTCGGCCAGCGTGCTCGGTCCCTCCTCCTCCGAGCCGATGGGCAGGGTCGGGGCGGCGATGTAGAACTCGTTCAGCAGCGCCGGGGCGGCGTCGGTCGCCAGGAGCTGCGGGGCGAAGGCGGAGTTGTTGCCGATGATCGGCACGTTCAGACCGGCCGCCGCCGCCACGCCGGCCACCGACGCGGCCTGGCGCGGACCGGCGCTGACGATGATCGCCGAGACACCCTCGCGGGCGAGGGTGCCGACCTGCGCCGTCATGTCCTCGTCGGTGGGCTTGATCTGCTGCTCGGAGATGGTCAGGCCCAGCTCCTCGGCGGCGTACCGGGCGCCCTCCAGGGCGTTCTCGCCGTAGTCGCCCTCGAAGTAGACGTGTCCGATGCTGTCGCCCTCGGACAGGCCCTTCTCGTCCACCAGGAAGTCGATCGCGTTGATCGTCTCCACGTCGTAGGTGCTGCCGACCATGTGGATGTACTCGCTGCCCAGCAGGGAGGCGGTCCACGCCTGGGCCACGATCACGGCGTGGTCGGTGGAGTCCACCTGGTCCTTGATCGCGGTGACGAAGGGGGAGCCGATGAACTGGGTGTACGCCAGGACGTTCGGCTCCAACTCGTTGTAGGCGGAGATCGCCTGCGAGGCGTCGTAGCCGTGGTCGCGGGTGGTCAGCTCCAGGTCCCGCTCACAGACGCCGCCCTCCTCGTTGACCTCCTTGACGTAGAGCTGCTGGGCCTGGGTGATGCTCACACCGAGGGTGGCGTAGGGGCCGGTCATGTCGGTGAGCGCGCCGAGGCTGATCGTGTCGTCGGTGACGCCGGGACCGGTGGCGAGGCTCTCGCCGTCCCCCGCGTCCCCGTTGCCGGCGTTCCCGCCGCCGCCCGTGTTGTCGTCCTCCGCCTTGCTGCTGCAGGCGGTCAGGGCGAGGGCCAGGACGGTCGCCGTTGCGACCGCCGCCGATGGAACACTGCGCTTTCTCATGACGGAACCTCCATGTTCCCGGTGTCAGTGGTGCCGGCCCTGCGTCGTGCCCGTCGGGCCCGCAGGACGGCGGGCAGGCGCACCAGCCCGCCGGGTAGGAAGAGCACGGCGGCGACCACCGCCGCGCCGTACAGATATCGGGAGACCTCACCGGGCGCGACGCCACCGGTTCCCGGCGCGGAGACCAGGGGGAGCGCCTCGCTGTAGCGGGTGAGGACCTGCGGGATGACGGTGACGAAGAACGCCCCGAGGACGGCACCGCCGACCGTGCCGAGCCCGCCGATGACGATCATGGCCAGGTACTCCAGTGCCAGGATCAGCCCGAAGTAACTCGGCACGGTGCGCTGGAAGATCAGCGCCAGGAGGACTCCGGCCAGCCCCGCGTACATCGAGGAGATGATGAAGACGGCGCCGCGGTAGCGGGCCACCGGGACGCCCATGACGCCGGCGGCGATGCGGTGGTCGCGGATGGCGTTCATCGCCCGCCCGGGCCGTGAACGCAGGATGCCGCGGGCGAACAGCGCGCCGAGGACCAGCAGGATCAGCCCGAGGTACCAGAGCTTCTCCACGGCCTGGAACGGCACCGAGGCGACCATGACGCGCTCGTTGTCGAAGGTGAAGCCGAGGATGTCCAGCGGCGGGACCGACCGGCCGTTGTAACCGCCGGTCAGGTCGTGGGCGTTGAACAGCACGTGCTGGCCGATGAAGATCAGCGCCAGGGTGGCGATGCCCAGGTAGGCGCCCCGCAACCGGCCCGCGATGGGACTGAAGATCCCGCCCGCCGCGCCGGCCAGGAGCACCGCGAGGACCATCGCGAGCAGCGGCGGCATCCCGAAGCCGACGACGCCTGCGTCCGGGTCCCCGGCGAACACGCAGTAGCCGTAGGCGCCGATCGCCAGGAAGAAGGCGTGCCCCAGGGAGAGCTGGCCGGTGGCGCCGGTGAGCAGGTTCAGGCCGATGGCGCCGATGGCCGCGGCCATCGCGAAGAGGCCGGCACGCAGCCAGAACGCCTCCAGGTAGAAGGGCAGGAGCATCAGCACCAGGCCGAGGAGCAGCCACAGGCCGGGGGTGACGAGGTCACGGGGGGTGCGGCCGGGACGCCCGGAGGCGGGCCCCCCGGGTCCCTTCTCCCCGGCCCCCCTGCGGACTCGGGTGAGCAGATCAGACACGGGACAGCTCCCTCGTTCCGAAGAGACCGGCCGGACGGATCAGCAGGACGACGACCATCACCAGATAGGGCGCGAGGTCGCCGATGCCGTTGCCGAGGAAGGAGAGCTCGCTCTGGTATCCGGTGGCCAGGGATTGGGTGACGCCGACGATCAGCCCGCCGGCGAGAGCCCCCGTGGTGGAGTCCAGGCCGCCGATGATCGCGGCGGGGAATGCCTTCAGGGCGATCAGGCCGGTCTCCCGGTCGAGGCCTGTGGTGGGGAAGATGGAGAGGAAGAGCGCCGCGACGGCCGCCAGTGCGCCGGCCACCGCCCAGGCGGAGGCGGAGATCCATCCCAGCCGTACGCCCATCAGGGCCGCCGTCCCCCGGTCCTCCGCCGCCGCCCGCATCGCCACACCCCAGGAGGTGTAACGGAAGGCCAGCAGGAAGACGGTGATCAGGGCGGCGGCGACCACGAAGGCCGCCACCCGGGTCTGCGGGATGCTCACCGGCCCCAGCTGCATCATGGTGTTGCCCCAGGGGTCGCGGTAGCTGAAGATCTGCGGACCGATGCGGCGTGCCAGTTCGGTGATCAGCACGATGTCGATGCCGATGGTGACGATCGCCAGCACGCTGTGGTCCCGGCCCCGGTAGCGCCGGATGATCAGGAACTCCAGGAGCATGCCCAGCAGGGCGGCACCGGCGATGCCGACGAGCAGCGCGAGCCAGAACCCCAGGGTGTCCCGGCTGACCACGGCGAAATAGCCGCCGGCGAGCAGGAGCGAGGCGTGGGCGAAGTTCACCACCTCGGTGGACTTGAAGATGATCACGAAACCGAGGGCGATCAGGGCGTAGACGGAGCCCAGTGATATGCCGGTGATCAGCAGTTCGAGAAAGGTCGTCATCGGGTGGCTCCAGCCTCTCCCCCGTCCGACGGGCCGTCGGGCGGGGAGCCCTCGGGCGTGTCGGACGCTTCGGGCGCCCCGGTGTCGGGAGCCGGGTGTCCGGCCGGGGGCGCGGTGGGGTCGGTCTTCGGTTCGGGGGTGCCGGTGAAGGCGGTGGCCGAGCTGGTCTCGGCGCCACCGTTGGTGCCCAGGTAGGCACGGGCGACCTCGGGGTCGTTCTGCACCCGTTCGGGATCGCCGTGGGCGATGCGGCGGCCGAAGTCCAGGACGGTGACGGTGTCGGCGAGCCGCATCACCACACCCATGTCGTGCTCGACGAGCAGGACCGAGACCCCCAGGTTCTCCCGGACGGCGGCGATGACCCCGGCCACGTGGCGGCGCTCGGTCGGCGTCATGCCGGCGATCGGTTCGTCCAGCAGCAGCACCTCGGGCTCCATGCACAGCGCACGGCCCAGTTCGACCAGCTTCTGCAGGCCGTAGGGGAGGATCCCGGCGGGTACCCCGAGGTAACGCTCCAGACCGAGGAACGCCGCGATCTCCCGCATCCGCTCGTGATGCCGGGCCTCCTCCCGCACCGCGGAGGGCAGTCGCAGACCGGCGGCGAGGAAGCCGGTGCGGGTCAGCCGGTGCCGGCCGAGCAGCATGGTGTCGGCGACGGTGGCGTGGTCGGACAGCGCCAGGTTCTGGAAGGTGCGGGCCACCCCGAGGGCGGCGATCCGCTCGGGTGCCAGGCCGGTCAGTTCCCGCTCGCCGAGGCGCACGCTGCCCGAGGTGGCCCGGTAGACGCCGGAGAGCACGTTGAAGCAGGTGGATTTGCCGGCGCCGTTGGGGCCGATGACGGCGTGGATGCTGCCGGGTTCGACGGCGAAGGAGACGCCGTCCAGGGCGGTGAGGCCCGCGAAGCGGACGGTGAGGTCGATGACCTCCAGTCGGGGCGGGGCGGGCGGGGTGTCGAGGACGGTGGTGTCGGTCGGGGTGCCGGAGACCTCGTGGCTCACGCGACCCACCTCCGCAGCGTGGGTCGGCCGTCGGAGTGGTCGTGCTCGGCCCGGATACCGGCCTCCGCGTCGGCGGCGGCCTCCTCGTCGCCGACGCCGAGGTAGCGGCGACGCACCTCGTCGCTGGCGGCCAGTTCGTCGGCGGTGCCGGACAGCGCGACGGTGCCGTTCTCCAACACCACCGCCCGGCTCGCCAGGCCCAGCGCGAGCGCGGCGTTCTGTTCCACCAGCAGGACGGCGGTGCCCTGGTCGTTGATCTCGCGGACGGTGTCGGCGATGCGGGCGGCCATCATCGGGGCCAGCCCCAAAGAGGGTTCGTCCAGCAGCAACAGGCGCGGACGGGCCATCAGGGCCCGTCCCATGGCGAGCATCTGCTGCTCCCCTCCGGACAACAGACCGGCCCGTTGGTGGGCGCGCTCGGCGAGTACCGGGAACAGTCCCAGAACCCGATCGCGGGCCTCCTGTTCGCCCCGGCGTCCGTGACGGGCGCCCAGGGCGCCGGCGCGCAGGTTGTCGGCGACGGACATCCTCGCGAAGACCTGCCGGCCCTCGGGTACCTGCACCACCCCGGCGGCGACGATCTGCGCGGCGTTGCGGCCGTCGAGCCGCTCGCCGGCGAACTCGATGGTCCCGCCGGTGATCGCGCCGCCCTGGAACCGCAACGTGCCGGAGACGGCTCGCAGCAGTGTGGATTTGCCCGCTCCGTTGCCGCCCAGTACGGCGGTCACGGCGCCGTCGGGCACCTCAAGGGAGACGGACGAGAGCGCGTGCACCGGCCCGTACCCGGCGGCGAGTCCGCGCACCCGCAGAATGGCGGCCTCCATCGGCCACCCCCTTCCAGCAGCGTGTCCGCACACCCCAGCACCGCCCCCGCGCCCGTCCATGCCCGGTCGCGGAATCGCTGCCGGTGACCAACGAGCGAGGGGGCCCGTTGTGCGGTTGCCCAACGGGGACCGGGCCCGGGTCGGTGACCTCGCCGAAGAGGGGTTCGGGCAGGCGTCCGCGGTCGGCCGACGGGACGCGGCGCGGCGGGTCGCGCGGGGTGTCGGCGGCCCGTAGCACAATGGCCGCATGGAGCTCACCAAGCACGGTCACGCCTGCGTCCGGCTCGTCCACGGGGACAGAACCCTGGTGATCGATCCCGGCGGGTTCGGCGAGCGGGACGCGGCGGCCGGGGCCGACGCGCTGCTGGTCACCCACGAGCACCCGGACCACTTCGACGAGGGACGGTTGCGCTCGGCCATGGAGGCCGATCCGGCGGTGGAGTTGTGGGCGCCGCGTGCCGTGGTCGAGGTGATGGCCCCGGCCTTCCCGGGGCGCGTGCACGCGGTGGGGGACGGCGACACCCTCACCCCGGCGGGCTTCCCGGTGGAGGTGCACGGTGAGCTGCACGCGGTGATCCACCCCGACCTGCCCCGGGTGGCCAACGTCGGTTTCGTGGTGGAGGATCCGAGCGGCACGGCGGGGGCGGTCTTCCACCCCGGGGACGCGTTGACCGTGCCCGAACGCGAGGTGGAGACGCTGTTGTTGCCGCTGCACGCCCCGTGGAACAAGTTCTCCGAAGTGGTGGACTACGTTCGGGAGGTCGCGCCGCGCCGGGCGCTGGCGGTGCACGACGGGCTGCTGGGGCCCGCCGGCCACGCCGTCTACGGCCGGAACATGGGGCCGGCCGGTCCGGGTCTGGGCCCCACCGAGTACCTCCGGCTGGAGCCGGGCGACTCCCTGGTCCTCGCCTGATCCCCGGGACCGTCCCACCTCTTCTCCCCTCCAC
>NZ_VKHT01000207.1 GCF_014141535.1 Streptomyces alkaliphilus
GCTCGATCCCCTCCACCCCCACGCCCCGTTCGATGCGTTCGGGGCTCCAGACCGGAAGGCGGAAGGACTCCGTCCAGTACCGCAGGTAGGAGCGCATCCCCTGCCGGGACAGCTCGCGCAGCCGCTCGGGTCCGGCGTCGGGCACCACCCGGGCGAGATTCGCCTCGAGCTGGAGGACGGCGGGCCCGCGGCGACGCCAGGTGGTGTCGGCGACACGGCGGCCCAGGGCGTCGGCGGCGCGCTCGGGCATCCGGCGTACGGCGGCCCAGGCCAGGGCGTATCCGGCGTCGGTCAGGCGTTCTTTCATGCCTCCCGGCTCCCCGGCGTTCGTTCGGTGGTCCCCCCGGGAGGGGCGGTCCCGTCCGGCTTGTCCCCCCGGTCGGTGGCCGACGCGGCCGCGTCGGCCTCGGCTGCCTCCCGCCGGACGGTGACCACCCGCTGGATCAGGGTGACCAGACTGCCCACGGCGACCACCCACAGGGCGATCGGCAGCAGGATGTCGATGTGGGGCACCCCGAAGATCGTGAAACCGGAGAGACCGGTCAACACCAGGGTGATGGTCAATCGCTCGGCGCGCTCGACCAGACCGTTGACCCGTACGGGCAGGCCGATGCTCTCACCTCGTGCCTTGGTGTAGGACACCACCTGTCCGGATGCCAGGCAGAAGATGGCGATTCCGCACAGCAGGAGGTCGTCACCCCGGCCGGCGAACCACAGGGCGATACCGGCGAAAACGGCGGCGTCGGCGAGCCGGTCCAGGGTGGAGTCGAGGAAGGCCCCCCAGCGGCTGGAGAGACCGGATTGACGGGCCATCGTGCCGTCGACCAGGTCGGAGAAGACGAAGAGCGTGATGACGACCGTTCCCCAGAAGAACTCGCCCCGGGGGTAGAAGGCGAGCGCGCCGCCGATCACACCGGCGGTGCCGACCAGGGTGACGGCGTCGGGGCTGACCCGCAGCCGGAGCAGCAGGACGGCGAAGGGCGTGATCACACGCGTGAAGAACGCACGCGCGTACCTGTTGAGCATGGCCTTCCCGGGGATTCGGGGACGGGCCGGCGGCCACACGGACACCGGGGGCCCCATCGTAGCCGGCGGACCCGGTACGGGAAGCGCCGGGCGGCCCCGGACCCCCGGACGGACGCGGGGGTCCGGCCGTGACCGGGGTCGGCCCCGGGCACGGCCGGCCGGAAGGCGTGCCGACGCGACCGGGGAACGGCTGCCACGGGCGGTCACCGACCGCTACGCTGGTGGAGGGATCCGACGCCCCGTCGGAGATCGGGAGCAACCCGCCGGAGCGGAGCCGGATTTCAGGCCCTCCTCAGGGGGAAGACCGTTCCCGGACCCGTGATCGGCTCGACCAGGGGGTGAACCATGGCGGGGTTCGAGGACCTCAAGGCAGCGGCCGGGGTGGACTTCGACTTCAGCCCCGGGGCGCAGATTCCGCTCTCGGGGGCCGGCGGCGGCCGGACACAGGTCAGCGCGGCCCTGGCCGCGACGTCCTACCGGGACGGCGACGTGCGCGCCATCCTGGAGGTCAACGACGGCGCGAAGGTGACCGACCCGAGGATCTCGCTGCTCGAACCCAACCTGGGCGAGGCGTTCACCCGGGCGATCGAGACCCGGATGCTGGCGCCGGATCGGGCACCGCTGGTGCAGTCGTTCGGCGCCGAACCGCAGACGGTGGTCGAACACGCCCTGGCCGCCAAGCGGATCCGCCGGCAACGCGACCGCCGGCTGACCACGATCATGGCGGTCCTCGGCGTGCTCTTCCTGCCCGGCGTGCTCGTGTGGCTGGGCCTGTTCCAGTTGCGTCGCACCCTGGCCGGTGCGCAGGACAAACGGGCGGGGAGCCTGGGCATCCTGGCGCTGGCGGCGGTCTTCGTCCTGATCGTGCTGTTCGTCTACAACCTGGAGCTCGGCGGATTGCTCCAGTTGTACGTCTGGGCCCTGCTGCCGGCGCCGATCCTCGGTTGGTTCCTGGCCCAGCGGGTGTGCGAGCGGACGGCGCGGAACCTGCGGGCGCACTGGTCGGACCTCCTGGGCGGGGGCGGCTCCGGCGCCCGGGTACCCGAGGCCGTACCGCAGAACCCGAACGACGCCGAGGCCGAGCGTCTGCGCAAGGGACTGGCGAAGATCTCCGCCGAGCAGAGCAGCAACATGGTCCACTACGCCGGCCCGAAGGGGATCCTGGGCATGGGGCCGCGGTGGGGCCGCTGGAGCCTGGCGGAGGATCTCTTCCCCGCCGACCCGCAGGGCGACATGGACGGCTTCCGGGCCTGGGACGTGGCCCGCGCCATGTACGACGACCTGCGGATGGTCAACCGGGGGCCGTTGCACACCGGTGGCTTCCGCACCGCCCCGGAGTTGACCCACTGGGTGGTGCGGCACGTGGGCGAGGGGGCGGGGTCGATCTCCCGCCCGGACGGACCGCACGCCGAGGGGTACAGCATGACCCCCATCGAGGTGCAGCGGATCTGCAACGAGGAGCACCACGGCGCCAACGACCGGCACTACCTGGGCGCGCGCTGGGTGATGCACGACGGCAACCTGGTGATCAACTACCTGACCCGGGTCAGTGTGCTGCACCGGGTGCTGCGGGTGGAGTTCAGCGCCTACGCCCTGGGGCCGGTGAAGGGCTTCTTCCTGCAGAAGCCGGCGGCGAAGAAGGCGACGACGCGACACCCCTTCAAGCCGTGGAAGAAGGTGGAGCGGGAACTGCCGCTGGTGGACGTCAAGGAAGTGGTGCGGCTGGCCGCACGCGCGCCCCTGACCTGGTTCCCCGCCGAGTTGGACAAGTGGGGCGGCAAGTTGAGCCTGCCGGAGCCGTTCGGCCTGCGGCACGCCTGGGCGGAGAAGCCGTGGCGGCACCGCTTCATGACCGATGACGCCCTGGACACCACCACCCCGGTGGTCCGTGAGGCCATGCGATCGCTGCTGCGGGTCCTGCGGGAGAACCGGGTGGACGTCGGCCCCTTCGAGGCGAAGGTGAAGGGCATCAGCGGGGCGGTGGAGAACCCCGATCCCAAGAAGCCCGACGAGATCAACATCTGAGGACTCCCGGGGCTTCGGGGAGGATCCACCCGGTGGGGCCGGACCCCGGACCCCGGGCGTCCGGCCCCCGGCCGGTCCCCGTGGCCGATGCGCGGTCACGGTGGCGGCCCGCGGTCACGGGGCCGAGACGGGCGGGCCCGGGCACGCGGGTTCGTCGATAACGGCGACGCTTCGGGCCCGGGTGTGGTACCCCTTGTTCCCGTCGGCCGGGCCCATCGGGCCGGGTCCGGCCGACGCGATCGGTTCCCCGGGCGCGCCTATCCGCCCGCGGGCGCGGATGGGGGCGCCGCGGGCCAGGCCCCCGCGAGCAGGTCCCTGGTCTCCGCCAACAGTTGGGGCAGCACCCGGGTGTGGCCCACGACCGGCATGAAGTTGGCGTCCCCGCCCCAGCGCGGAACCACGTGCTGGTGGAGGTGGGCGGCGATCCCCGCCCCGGCCACGGCGCCCTGGTTGAGACCGATGTTGAACCCGTGGGCACCGGCGGCGACCCGGATGGCGGTCATGGCGCGCTTGGTGAAGTCCGCGACGCCGGCGGTCTCGGCTTCGGTCAGGTCGGTGTAGTCGGCGACGTGCCGGTAGGGCACCACGAGCAGGTGGCCGCCGGTGTACGGGTAGAGGTTGAGCACCGCGTAGACCGCCTCTCCCCGGGCGACGATCAGTGCCTCCTCGTCCCGGCGGTCCGGCAGGCCGCAGAAGGGGCAGCCGTCCTCGGCGCGCGGACCCGTCGGCTTCCCCTCACCGCGGATGTACGCCATCCGGTGGGGGGTCCACAGGCGCTGGAAGTCGTCGGGGACGCCCACCCCCTCCTGTCGTCGGGGTCCGGGGGCCCCGTCACCCCGTTCCCGTGCGGGCTGCTGTTCGGGCTCGCTGCTCATGCCGGCCAGCATATGACCGGTGGGGGCGCCCGGAACGGGCTCCCCCACCGGTGGGGAACGGGGCCGGGAGACGGGGTCCCGACGGGGGGATCACACCTGGACGCGTGTCCGAACGGCCTCGGCGATCTCGGCGAGGGCCTCGTCGAACGGGATGCCGTTGCGCTGGGAGCCGTCCCGGTAGCGGAAGGAGACCGCCCCCGCCGCCATGTCATCGTCCCCGGCGATGACCATGAACGGCACCTTGGCCCGCTGCGCGTTGCGGATCTTCTTCTGCATCCGATCCGTCGAGGCGTCCACGTCCACCCGCAGACCCATGGCACGGGCCCGGTCGGCGAACTCCCGCAGGTGGGGCACGTGGGTGTCACCGATCGGGATGCCGAGCGCCTGGACGGGGGCGAGCCACGGCGGGAAGACACCCGCGTAGTGCTCCAACAGCACCGCGAAGAAACGCTCGATGCTCCCGAACAGGGCACGGTGGATCATCACCGGCCGCTGCCGGGAGCCGTCGTCCGCCGTGTACTCCAGATCGAAGCGCTCCGGCAGGTTGAAGTCCACCTGGATGGTGGACATCTGCCAGGTGCGGCCGATGGCGTCGCGGGCCTGGACGGAGATCTTGGGACCGTAGAAGGCGGCCCCGGCGGGGTCCATCACCAACTCCAGCCCCTGCTTGCCGGCGGCCCGACGCAGCGCCTCGGTGGCCTCCTCCCAGTTCTCGTCCGAGCCGATGGACTTCTCCGGGTCCCGGGTGGACAGTTCGAGGTAGAAGTCCTCCAGGCCGTAGTCGCGCAGCAGGTTCAACACGAAGGTGAGCAGGTTGTCCAGCTCACCGGCCATCTGGTCGCGGGTGCAGTAGATGTGGGCGTCGTCCTGGGTGAAGCCGCGCGCCCGGGTGAGACCGTGCACCACGCCGGACTTCTCGTACCGGTAGACCGTCCCGAACTCGAAGAGCCGCAGCGGCAGCTCCCGGTAGGACCGCCCCCGGGCACCGAAGATCAGGTTGTGCATCGGGCAGTTCATCGGCTTGAGGTAGTAGTCCTGGTGGCCGTCCAACCGCATGGGGGGGTACATGCCGTCGGCGTACCAGTCCAGGTGCCCCGATCGCTGGAAGAGGTCCCCCTTGGTGGCGTGGGGGGTGTAGACGAACTCGTACCCCGCCTCCTCGTGCCGCCGACGGGAGTAGTCCTCCATGACCCGGCGGATGATGCCGCCGCGGGGGTGGAAGACGGCCAGGCCGGAACCGATCTCCTCCGGGATGGAGAACAGGTCGAGTTCGGCGCCCAGCCGCCGGTGGTCCCGCTTCTCCGCCTCGGCGAGGAACTCCAGATGCGCCTTGAGTTCGTCCCGGGTGGGCCAGGCGGTCCCGTAGATCCGCTGGAGCTGGGGGTTCTTCTCGCTGCCGCGCCAGTAGGCGGCGGCGGAGCGCATCAGACGGAAGGCCGGGATCATCCGGGTGGTGGGCAGGTGCGGGCCCCGACACAGGTCCTTCCAGCACCGCTCGCCGGTGCGGGCGTCCAGGTTGTCGTAGATCGTCAGTTCGCCGGCACCGACCTCGGCCGAGGCCCCTTCGGCGGCCTCGGCCGCCGCTCCCTTGAGGCCGATCAGCTCCAGCTTGTAGGGCTCGTCGGCCAACTCGGCGCGGGCGGCGTCCTCATCGACCACCCGGCGGGAGAATCGCTGGCCCCTCTTGACGATCTCCTGCATCTTCTTCTCGATGCGCTTGAGATCGTCGGGCTGGAAGGGCTCGGTGACGTCGAAGTCATAGTAGAAGCCGTCCCGGATGGGCGGGCCGATACCCAGCCGGGCCCGGGGGAAGAGTTCCTGCACGGCCTGGGCGAGGACGTGGGCGGTGGAGTGCCGCAGGATGTCCAGGCCGTCCGGGGAGTCGATGGTCACCGGCTCCACGGCCGCGCCGTCGGCCGGCTCGTGGGCGAGATCGCGCAGCGCGCCGTCGACCCGCGCGGCGACGACGGCGCGGTCGTCGGCGAAGAGGTCGGCCGCCGTCGTGCCCCCGGTCACCACCCGCTCCTCCCGCTCGGAATCGCGCTGGATGATCACCCGCACCTCGGACACCCGTCTCTCCTGACGTTCGACTTCGCGCTGTCACGCGCGGTGTTCGCGGCGGGACCGCCGCGCCGCACGCATCGTACCGAGCCCGGCGAGCCGTCCGCCGCCCGGCGCCGTCACCCGGAGGCACCGGGGCGCCGGAGGCACCGGCACCACGAAGAGCGGGCCGGTCCGTCTGTGACGAACCGGCCCGCTTCCGGTGGGCGATACTGGGATCGAACCAGTGACCTCTTCGGTGTGAACGAAGCGCTCTCCCGCTGAGCTAATCGCCCCGGGTGCCCTGCGGCACGGGAAGAACCATACAGGCACGCCCCGCTGCGACCAAATGCCCCACCGCCCCGGCGTCCGCGCGGCGGGAAGCCCTCCCCGTGGG
>NZ_VKHT01000208.1 GCF_014141535.1 Streptomyces alkaliphilus
GTGTATAAGAGACAGCGCCGACACCGTGCTCGACCTGCGCGGTGTGGGCGCCCCGGTGCCCGAGCCGGCCCCGGTACAGGCGGACTTCTTCGAGGGCGAACCCGTCGGCCCGCCCCGCCGTCCCGCCCCGGCCGGGGTCATCTTCCTGGAGAACGGCGGCGGCAAGTCCGTCCTGCTCAAGTTGATCTTCTCGGTGATGCTTCCCGGCCACCGCAACACCCTGGGCGGGGCCAGCTCCGGCGTGTTGCGCAAGTTCCTGCTCGCCGACGACTGCGGCCACGTGGCCCTGGAATGGCAGCACACGGTCACCGGGGAGACCGTGGTCGTCGGAAAGGTCAGCGAGTGGCGTGGCCGACAGGTCTCCTCCGACCCCCGCCGGTTCGCCGAGGCCTGGTACTCCTTCCGCCCCGGCCCCGGCCTGTCGCTGGACTCCCTACCGGTCGCCGAGCGGAGCGCACCGCTCCCCCCGAACGCCCCCGCCGGGTCACCGGCCGCCGGGGCCCGCCGGCGCACCATGCGCGGCTTTCGTGACGTCCTCACCGAGACCGGCCGCTCCCACCCCCATCTGGAGGTGGTGTGGGAGGAGGTTCACGAGCGCTGGCGCGAGCACCTGGAGCACCTGGGGCTGGACCCCGAACTCTTCCGGTACCAAAGGGAGATGAACGCCGACGAGGGCGAGGCCGCCGGCCTCTTCGCGGTGCGCGACGACTCCGACTTCACGGACCTGCTGCTGCGCGCCGTCACCGACCACCGGGACACCGACGGTCTCGCCGATCTCGTGCACGGTTTCGCGCACAAGCTGGGCAGACGCGAGGAGTTGACCGCCGAACGCGACTTCACCGCGGGCTCCCTCGATCTGCTCGAGCGCATCGCCGCCGCCACCGCCGAGCGTGAGCGCGCCCGGGTCGTGCACACCGCCGCCGAGGGGCGCACCCGTGGTCTCGGGCGCCGACTGGCCGCCCGCGCGGAGCGCGAACGGGAACGGGCCGCGGTGCTGTCGGAGCGCGCGGAGCTCGCGGCCGAGGCCACCGCCGCCGCTTCCCGCGCCCGGGACGCCGCTCGTGACATCGCGGCCGAACTCGCGTGGCGCCACGCCACCTCCGCGCTGGCCGACGGCGAGCGGGAGGCGGCCGAACGCCGGCGCGAACTGGCCGACGCCCGCTCGCTGCACGCCGCCTGGCAGGCCACCGAGACCGTGCTGCAACATCGTTCCGCCGCCGACCGGGCGGCCCGGGTCGCGGAGGCCATCCGGGAGGCCGAACGGGACGCCGCACCGGCCCTGGCCGCCCGGGCCCGGGCGGCCGGTGAGCTGATCCGTGCCCTGGAGGCCGCCGCGGCCGGGGCCGAAGAGGAGGCGGCCGACCACGAACGGCGCTCGGCCGATCTCCTGGCCGCCGGTGAGGAGACCCGACGGGAGGCCACCGCCGCCGCCACCGCCGCCCAGCGCGCCCGCAGCGAGACCGACCACCTCGAACAACGGCTCGTCGAACTCGACCGGGAGATCGCCGAGGCGGCGGAAGCCGGGTGGTTCGGTGAGGACGGGGCCCCCGAGGACCCCGCCCGGGTCGCTCTGGCCGCCGACGACGCGGCCCGCACCGCCGAAACCGCCCTGCACGCGGCCCGGGAGGCCGCCGCCCGCACCGCGGACGCCGCGCGGGCCGCCGCCGAGCGCCACACCCGGGCCCGATTGGCCGAGGCCCGCGCCGCCGACGCGGTGGACGCGGCGGAAGCGGCGCTGACCGCCGAGGTCCGCGCGGCCGGGGCGCTGGCCGGCGAGCCCCGGGTGGGCGACCTGTTGGGTGCCGACCCGGGGCACCCGCTCGGCGCGGAGGAGTTGGACGGCCGGGCGGAGGAGCTGAGGGCTCGGCTGGAGGAAGCGGTCGAGGCGGCGGAGCGCCGGCTGTTCGAGCAGCGCACGGGAGCCGCCGAGGACTCCCGGATCCTCGCCGCACTGGGCGACGGGGGGCTGTTGCCGCCGGGGCCCGACGTGCTCGCCGCCGTGGAGTGCCTGGGCGAGCACGGGGTTCCCGCCCTGCCCGGATGGCGCTACCTCGCACAGTCCGTCCACCCCGATGACCACGCGGCGGTGCTGGCCGCCCGCCCCGAACTGGTCGACGGCGTCGTGGTCACCGATCCCGGAGGTCTGGAACGGGCCCGGGAGATCCTCCTGGACGCCGCGCTGCTGCCCCGATCCGCAGTGGCGGTCGGCACCGCTGCCGCCCTGCTGGCGCCGCTCCCGCCCCCGGGTCGGGACGGGGATCCCGGTGGTGGGACCGCGGTGTTCCTGGTGCCCCCCAACCCCGCCATGCACGACGAGAGCGCCGCCGACGCCGAACGGGGCGCCCTTCGGGAGCGTGCCCGGGCCCGGGACGGGGAGATCGAGGAGGTGGCCGTCCGGCTCGCCGGAGACCGGGAGCTGACGGCACGGCTCGCCTCGTGGCGCACCGGCTGTCCCCCCGGACGGCTGACGGCCCTGCGGGAGGAAGCGGAGCGGGCGCGGATCGCCTCCGCCGCGGCCCGGCGTGAGCTGGACGCGGCCGATCTGGCTCTCCGGGAGGCCGAGGACTCGGCCGGCGAGGCCCGCGGCGCCGTCGAGGACCGCGGCGAGACCGTCCGTCGGGCCCGCCGGGCCGCCGACGCCCTCGCCGGTCTCGCCCGCCGACTGCGGGAGCGCCCGGCCCACCGCTCCCGCCTCCGGGAGCTGGCGGAGGAGGTCACCGAGGCGGAGGACCGGGCGGCCCGGCTGCTGGACCGGGCCCGGGCCTTTGACGAGGACCGCCGGGCCGCGCAGCGGGCCGCCGACGACGCCCGTCGCACCGCCCGTACGCTGCGCGCCGAACGGGCGGAGATCGCGGGAGCCCCGGAGGACATCGACTCCGGCGGTGAGGACTTTGCCGGAGCCGGTGGCGAGCCCGCCGCCCTGCCCGCCCTGCGCGAGGCCTACCGGGCCGCGGGGAGCCTGTACGAGAAGGTGGCCGTCGGCAGCGACCTGCGCGCCGAGCAGGCGAGGGCCGAAGGGGACGAGAGCGCGGCCCGAGCCGCGCTGGACCGGCTGGGCAGCCGGGTCCGCACCCGGGCCGGCCGTCTGCTGGCCACGCCGGACGGAGCCGACGGGCCCGCCCGCCAGGCGGCCGCCGCACGGGCCGAGGAACTGGTGCACCTGCTGGAGGGCCGGGCGGCCGAGGCGGGGGAACGCCTCGGCCGACTGCGCGGCGACGCGGAGCGGCTCGCCCCGGGAGAGGGTGGGGCCCACGCCGAACTGCCCCCGGACCTGGAGCCCACCGACGCCGACCACGCCCGCACCCTCCTGCGCGGGGCGGAGGCCGAGCTCGCCCGTCGGGGGGACGCGCTGGAGACCACCCGGTTGGCGCAACAG
Source organism: Streptomyces alkaliphilus (assembly GCF_014141535.1). Classification (GTDB taxonomy): domain Bacteria; phylum Actinomycetota; class Actinomycetes; order Streptomycetales; family Streptomycetaceae; genus Streptomyces; species Streptomyces alkaliphilus. The sequence continues at coordinate 3,377 of NZ_VKHT01000208.1, forward strand.
GACGCCGAGCGCGGTCGCGCCACCGCCGAGCGCGCAGCCACCGACTTCGCCGAGACGGCGGGGCAACTCCTGGACCTGTTGCGCGAGCCCGAGCCGGGCGATTCCGCCTCCGGGGCGGACGCTCCGGGGAGTGCCGGTGTCGAACCCTGGCCCGGAGCCGCCGAGGACGCCCGACGGGCCGCCGCCGAATCACGGCGGGCCCTGCGCGCCTGTGCCGGCGAGCTGTCGACGGCGGAAAGCGCCGTGCGGGAGGCCGCCGACCGGCTGGTGCGGCACGCCAACTCCGTGCGCTTCGAGGCGGTGCGCACCCCCGCCCGGCAACAGATCCGGGAGCTGCCACCGGTCGCCCTGCCGGGCCACGCCGAGGCATGGGCGGCGGCCTTCGCGCCCCGACTGCGGGTGCTCACCGACGAACTCGGCCAGTTGGAGCGCAACCGGGACGGCATCGTGGACCGGTTGCGCGGACTGGTGGAGTCCTCCCTGGACACCCTGCGCTCCGCCCAGCGCCTGTCCCGCCTCCCCGACGGCCTGGGGGAGTGGTCCGGCCAGGAGTTCCTGCGGATCCGCTTCGAGGAACCGGACCGCGCGACGCTGGTCACCCGCCTGGGCGAGGTGGTGGACGAGACCACCCGGGCCGCCGTACGGCGCAACACCGACCTGCGGCGGGACGGCATGTCCCTGCTGCTGCGCGGTGTCCGCGCGGCCCTGGCACCCCGTGGCGTGGCGGTGGAGATCCTCAAACCGGACGCCGTGCTGCGCGCCGAGCGGGTGCCCGTCGGACAGATGGGCGACGTCTTCTCCGGCGGGCAGCTGCTGACCGCCGCCATCGCGCTGTACTGCACCATGGCCGCGCTGCGCGGCAACGACCGGGGGCGGGATCGACACCGGCACGCCGGCACCCTCTTCCTGGACAACCCCATCGGCCGGGCCAACGCGACCTACCTGTTGGAGCTCCAGCGGGCCGTGGCGAACGCACTGGGTGTCCAACTGCTCTATACCACCGGGCTGTTCGACACCACGGCGCTGGCGGAGTTCCCGCTGGTGATCCGCCTGCGCAACGACGCGGACCTGCGGGCCGGGCTGAAGTACATCAGCGTCGAGGAGCACCTGCGACCCGGCCTGCCCGGGGCACCGGCGGACGAGGGCGCGCGGGCGGAGATCACGGCGACCCGGGTCCACCGCCGTCCCGCGGACCCGCCCCCGCCCCCGGCCGCGCCCGAACCCGCCGAGGTGGCCACGGACGCGGGGAGCGGGGTCCCGACACCGTAGCCGGGTATCGACCCCTCCCTCAGCGTCGTTCCAGCGGTCGCCGCCGCGCCGCGCTGCTGGGCAGGGACACCACGCCGTGGCGCTGACGCCACATCTGACGGGTGATCCAGATGTCGAGGAAGGCCCAGGTGGTGATGATGGTCCCGGCTATGGTCACCAGCATCATGGGAAAGGCCGCCCATGATTTCGCGAGGGTGCACAACACCGCCGCGAGCAACTGCACGAGGGTCAGTGCCGCGATCAGAACGGCCCGGACCGCCGCCTCGCGAACCGGGTCCGGCATCCGTGGTTTGGCATACACGCCATCGCTCCCTGCACGGTGAGATGTACGCGAGATGCGCGGAAATGTCGGGGAACACCTACCCGGGCATCATGCCAGAACTCCTTGCGCGGCAGGGGGACGACGGACCAGGATGGCGCACAGCCCGTTTTCACCGGGGTTCTCCCGGGCACCGTTCACCACTCGGGTGGCCCGGAACCGGACGGCGCCGGTCGCGCGTCGTGCCGTTCCCCGGAACCGGGCTCGAGCCACGTCGGCGCGTCCGCGCCCGGGCGGACCAAGGGGAGGGCATGCGCTTCCGCGGTAGGTCGATCCGTCACAAGATCGTGGTGCTGCTCCTGGTGCCCCTGTTGGCACTGGTGGCCCTGTGGGGGTTCGCGACCGCCCTCACCCTCCACGAGGCCCGTCAACTGACCCGGGTCTCCCACCTCGTCGACGAGTTCGGCGGTCCCGCCGCCGATGTGGTCCGGGACCTTCGCCGCGAACGGCGGGAAACGATCGTCCACCTCGCCGACCCGCGCGGCCCCCGTGAGGAACTGCGCGGTGCCAGGCAGGCCACCGACCGGTCGATCGAGGTCGTGCGGGCCAACGCCTCCGGCCCCGCCCGGGAGCACCTCGTCCCCGGCGCCGCCGAGGCGCTGGTCTCCTTCCTGGAGGCGCTGGAGCACCTCGAACGGGCCCGGGAGCAGGTCGACAGCAACACCCTCACCCGCACCGGTGCCCTGGACGCCTACAACGCCGTCGCGGAACCCGGACTACGGCTGCAGTCGGCCCTCCACCTCCTGGAGAACGTCGAACTGGACCGCCACGGCCGGGCCGTCGCCTCCCTCGGCATGGTGGCCGAGAACGTCTCCCGGATCGACGCGCTGGTGGCGGGCGCCCTGGCCGCCGGCCGGATGACCGACCGCGAGCACCGCGCCCTGTCCGATGCCGTGGCCGAGCGGGGGCTGATCCACCGACTCCACCTGCCCGATCTGCCGTCGGAGGATCGGCGCGCCCACGAGAACTTCTGGCAGGCGGGACAGGGGCGGATCCTGCGGGAGGCCGAGGAACGGGTCGTGGAGCAGGGCGTCGGGGGCGTGCAGCCGGGCCGGTGGGAGGAGATCACGGCCGTTACCCTGGACGAACTCCGGATCTTGGGCGACACCGCGGCCCGGCACCACGCCGCCCGGGTGGAACCCGCGGCGGGTTCGATCCTGCTGCGTGCCGCGTTCGCCGGGGTCGCGGGCCTGGCCGCCGTGCTCCTGTCGATCGGCATCTCCCTGCGGGTGGGTCGGGGTCTGACGCACGAGTTGCGCGCCCTCTCGGATCGGGCGACCGAGGCAGCCGAGGTTCGCCTGCCCGAGGTGATGAACCGACTCGCCGCGGGGGAGCGGGTGGAGGCCGTGGGCCGGGAACGGCCCGCGGAGTTCGGCCCGGACGAGGTGGGTCGGG
>NZ_VKHT01000209.1 GCF_014141535.1 Streptomyces alkaliphilus
GGTGAGAGCCGGCCCCGGCCGGGGGCGGGCCCGGCTCTCACCGCTCCGGTTTGGTGATGGTGAAGAGCACCCGCAGCACCAGCACCGAGCTGATCAACAGCATGTTGTAGCCGAAGATGTCGAACAGCCGCAGGGAGTCGGATACATGGGGGCCGCCCTCGACGGCCAGCAGCAGGATGCCCAGGACCCCGGTCAGTCCGCCGACGAAGGCGAGCAGGACGTCACGGACGATGCCCCGTATGAAACGTCGGTCCCGTTCGTCCGCCAGCAGGCGCACGTTGATGCCGAGCCTGCCGTGCTCCAGGGCGCTGCTGATGCGCTCGGCCCGGCGCGGCAGCCGGAGCAGCATCGGCAGCACGGCGGCGGCCTCGTCCGTCAGGGACCGGGCCAGGTGCCGGGGGGAGAGGTTGCGGGTGAGTTCGGACGCGGCGAAGGAACGCGCCTCCTGCACGATGTCGAACCCCGGCATGAGCCGGTTCAAGGAGCCCTCCACGGTGGTCAGGGCGCGGAAGGCCGCGGCCACCTCGGGCGGCACGGTCAGTCCGTACTGGGAGACGATCACGAAGAGGTCGGTGAACATCTCGTGGCTCGGAGGGGTGCCGGCGCTCATGTGACGGGCCGTGAAGCGGCCCAGCGCGCGTTGGAAGCGTTCCTCGTCGATCTCCTCGGGGCGTTCCACCAGTTCCAGCAGGCTGTCGGACATCGCCGTCGGATCGTTGCGGTCGATCGCCAGGAGCAGGTTGCGCAGGCTGGAGCGGAGCATCTGGTCGATCCGCCCCACGGAGCCGAAGTCCACCAGGCCCAGTCGGCCGTCCTCCAGGACCAGGATGTTCCCCGGGTGGGGGTCGGCGTGGAAGATCCCCTTGGTCATGATCTGCTCGAGCAGGCAGCCCAGCAGGTCGCGGGCGAGCGCCGCGCGGTCCAGGCCGCGTTCCTCGATGACGGGGTCGGCCCGGTTCAGGGTGACCCCGTCGAGCCACTCGACGACCAGGACCCGTTCGGTGCACAGGTCCTGGTGGACCCGGGGGAATCGCACGCGCGGGGCGGTGCCCGGAGGGCGGGCCCCCGGGGTCTCCCCCGTTTCGTCGCCCGCCGTGCCGCCGCCCGTCGTGCCCGCGGTCCCGTCGCCTCCCGCGGGGGTGGCGTTCGCCGCCACGGCCACGGTGTTGCGCGCCTCGGTGCGGAAGTCCAGTTCCTCGTGGAGTGAGTCGGCGAATCCCCTGGCCAGTTCGCGGGAGCCGACCGTCCGGCCCCATGTGGTGTGACGCTCCAGCATGTCGCTGAGCCGGAAGAGGATGTCCAGGTCGCGCTCCACGATCCGACGGGCGCCCGGCCGCTGCACCTTCACGGCCACCTCGTGGCCGTCGCGCAGCCGGGCCCGGTGCACCTGGGCCATCGAACCGGCCGCCAGCGGTTCGGGGTCGAAGTGTGCGAACACCTCCGCCGGCGGGGCACCCAGCTCCTCGGTCAGGAGCCGCTCGATGTCGGGCCGGGGTTCGGGGGCCACCTCGTGCTGGAGCGAGCTCAGCTCGTCCACGAAGACGTCCGGCAGCAGGTCGTAGCGGGAGGAGAGCACCTGGCCCAGTTTCACGAAGGTGGCTCCCGCCTCCTCCAGGGCCAGCCTCAGGGAGCGGGCCAGTTCCGCCTGTTCCTGCGGGCTGGTGGCGGCGCGCCGGGGCCGGCCGGTCAGGAAGCGGCGCAGGCCGTGCCGCACGGCGATCCCGCTGAGTTGCGTGTAGCGCCGGCTGCGCGCCAGCCTGCGGCGCAGGGCGCCGGGCCAGCGGACCACTCCGCGCACCGATCCGCTGGGCACCATGGCCTCGGAGATCACCAGGAAGATCATGGCGGCGATCAGGGCCGCGCCGAGCTGCACGGTCACCAGGGGGGTGCGGCTCGCCTCGGGGCCCATCGGGGTGCCGACGATCCCCGCGACCAACAACCCCACGCATCCGGTGAGGACGGCGCGAACCCTGCCGATCCGCAGTCCGAGCAGTCTGCGGGCCACGATGGCCATGATCATCGGTCCGAGGAGGGCGGTGGCCCCGGCTATCAGGAGTACGGAGAGTGGTTCCACCCCGCCGATCGTAGGGACTGTTCCACCCCGCCGGACCACGCTCATCACATCCCCTCGCCCCGTGGTGGCGGGATGGACGACGGCAGTTCGGGGACGGCACTTCGGGGGTGGCACTTTCATGCCGGCCCGGTTGTCGCCCGGTCGGCGTGCTGCGAGGGTGCTGCGGGGGTCGTGTCGGAAGACCACGCACCGCCCTTCCGCCCCGGGACCGACAGGATGGGTTTCCTCGTGACCGCAGAGCAGCTGTACGAGGCTCCGATACCGGCTTCACCGGACGGCCGTCTCTCGTATTCCTCCGTGCTGCTGAGTCGGCTCGGCCCCAACGAGCCGGCTTTCCGACTCCGTATGGAGGAGGCGCTGGCCGCCGCCGAGAGATGTCTTCGGGAGTATTCCCGCGACTCCTCCGATCCCCGGGTGGCCGACCTGACGGGGCATCTGGCGACCACCGGCGGCAAGCGGCTGCGGACGCTTCTGGCCCTGCTCGCCGCGGAGTTCGGGGACCCGGCGAGGGAGGGTGTGGTCCGGGCGGCCGTCGTGGCCGAGCTCGTCCACATCGCCTCGCTCTACCACGACGACGTGGTGGACCGGGCCGCCGTCCGGCACGGTGTCTCCAGCGCCAACGTCCTGTGGGGCGACCGGATGGCCGTCCTGGGCGGGAACTGGTTGTTGGCCAGGGCCGCCCGGATCGCCGCCGAGCTGGAGCCCGGCGTGATCGACCTCAACGCCGGCACGGCCAACCGGCTCATCACGGGGCAGATGCGGGAACTCGCCGGTCCCGGGCCGGAGGAGAACCCCGTCGAGCACTACTTCCGGGTGATCGCCGGCAAGACCGCCGCGCTGCTGGCCATGGCCCCGGGGGCCGGTGCCCTCCAGGCCGGTGCGCCCGAGGCGGTCGTGGACGCCCTGATCGAGTACGGCGAACAGTTCGGCGTCGCGTTCCAGATCGCCGATGACCTGCTGGACATCGCCTCCCCCGAGAGCCTGACGGGCAAGGAGCGGGGCAAGGACCTGCTCGCCGGGGTCTCCAGCCTCCCGGTGCTGCTCGCCCTGGAGGACACCGATCCGCGCGACGCGGAGCTGCGCGAGTTGCTCGCGGCCGGGCCCGGCGACGGAACCGACCGGCACCTCCGCGTTCTCGAGCTCTTCGCCGTCTCGCGGGCCACCGCCCGCGCCGAGGCGATCATGCGCGAGCGGTTGGCGGGGGCCAGGGCCGCGCTCGAGTCCCTTCCGGCGACGCCGGCCCGCCACACCCTCGACGCCCTCTGCGACTTCGTGGCCTTCCGCACCGGCTGAGGGGGGCCGGTGGTCGGGCGCCGCCGGGAAAACGCGGTGCGGCGTGCGCGGCGAAGGGCCCTGTCGGGCCGGCCCCCGCGCGTGCGCCGGGGGGGAGTTCTCGGAGCCGTCGTTCCCCGGCCGGGTCCCGGCCGGGGACACGTCCCTCCGGGCGGGTGCGGGTTGATCCGGGACCACCCGGCCGTCCCGTTCGACAGCTTGATGCCACGGGGGCCCGGCGCGGCCCGGGGTCCGGTGCTCCCCCGGGCGGAGGGCGCGGGGGTCGGGAAGGGGCCGTCGGGCCGGTGGGCGGCCGCCGCGGGGGACGGCGTCGCGCCCGGCGGGTGTGGTGGCCGCCGGGCGCGAGGAAGGTCACATCACCCGGAACGAACGCTTCGCGATCGGCGCGCAGACGCACACCAGGGCGAGGCACGCGACGAGGGTGGCGAGCAGTTCCATGAGGGTGATGTTGCCGGCGACCATGCTGCGCGTGGCGTCGTTGGCGTAGGAGATGGGGTTGGCCTGGGCGATCACCCGGAGCCAGGTGGGCATCGACTCCGGCGGGACGAAGGCGTTGGAGGCGAAGAGGAGCGGGAAGGTCATCAGGGTGGTGATCATGCGCAGCACGTCGCCGTTGCGCAGCACCGCGGCCATGGCGATGAAGATCCAGCTCATGGACCAGCCGACGAGCAGGCTCATGAGGATCGAGCCCACCACGCCCGGGATCCCGCCGGGGGGCGCGAAGCCGAAGAACAGCGCGGCCAGGACGGCGACCGCGATCAGCTGGTAGAGCGCCCGGGTTCCGTCGGCGAAGCTCCTGGCCAGCAGCACGCTGAACCGGTTGATCGGCAGGGTGTGGAAGCGGGTGATCACGTCGTTGCGCAGGTCGTTGATGAGACCGTTGCCCGCCTGGGCGCCGGCGGCGACCGCGGTGATGATCATGATGGCGGGGGCCAGGTTGTCGATGTAGGCCATGTCGGTCGGCATGCCGGGCGCGTCGCCCAGCACCTTCAACACGCCGGCGAACATCAGCAGCATGACCAGCGGCTCGACGAAGGTGACGACGAGCACGCCGGTTTGCAGGTAGGGCCGGATCGAGCGGCCGGTGAGGGCGGCGGTCTGGGAGATCAGACCACTGGTGCCCCACTGTTCGGACGGCTGTCCCCGGCCGGCCGGCCCTGTCCGCCGGTCGGCCTCGGCCTCGATGACCGTCATCGGTGCTCTCCTTCTTCGGTGGGAATGGTCGGGACGGTCACGCGGGCACCGACTTCCCGGTGGGTTCCCGGGTCAGCCGCAGGTAGACGTCGTCCAGGGTCGGCTCGGAGAAGCCGAGTTCGGTGATCTCGGTGCGCGCCTCGTTCAGGGTGCGCACGATGGCGGCGAGGTCCGCGGAGGCGGTGACCGGGACGCTGATGGTGGTACCGGACTCCTGGGGGATCGCGCGGATGCCGGAGTCCTCCAGCGCCTTCACCGCGCCGGGCACCTCGGTCTGCGTCGGCAGCGTCACGGTCACCATGCGCTGGCCGACGTCGGCCTTGAGCTCGCCGGGCGTGCCCTCCGCGATGACCCTGCCCTTGGACAGGAGGGTGATCCGGTCGCAGAGCCGGTCGGCCTCCTCGAGGTACTGGGTGGTGAGCAGCACGGACACGCCGTCCTTGGCCAGCCGCTTCACGATCTCCCACACCCCGAGCCGGGAGGTCGGGTCCAGGCCGGTCGTGGGCTCGTCGAGGAAGATGACCTGCGGTGATCCGACGAGGCTCGCGGCGATGTCCAGTCGTCTGCGCATGCCACCCGAGTACTGGGAGACCGGTCGCCCGGCGGCGTCGGAGAGGTCGAACAGCTCCAGCAGTTCGTCCACGCGGGTCCGGGCCTGGCGCTTGCTCGCGCCGAGCAGGCGGGCGATCAGGACGAGGTTGTCCCGTCCGGAGAGCTGCTCGTCCACCGAGGCGAACTGCCCGGTCAGCCCGATGCAGCGGCGGACCTTCTGCGGCTCGGCGGTCACGTCGAGACCGCGGATCCGGGCGGTGCCGGCGGTCGGTTCGAGCAGGGTGGAGAAGATGTTGACCAGGGTGGTCTTACCGGCGCCGTTGTGGCCCAGCAGGCCGTGGATCGAGCCCTCGGGGACGGAGACGTTCACGCCGTCCAGCGCGGCGACGTCACCGAACGACTTCGTTACCTCTATTGCCTCAATCATGGGTGTGGCCACGTGCTCGGCCTCCGTTGCTTTCTCCGGCGGCCCGGTGGCGGGCCACGGTTCGGATATTTCATCGAGAATTGCCGCCACCGCTGCTCCGTGATGCTAAAGCGGTACGGGTGTGGGGGCGGAAGTTCCTGCAGGTTCCTGAAATGCGGCGGATACCACGGCCTCGACGGCGCTCCGGCGGTCAGGGACCGACCGGTTCCGTGATTCGTTCGGTGCGCGGACGCGCCATCCGCAGATAGTCCTCGGTGGCCAGCGCCATCGACAGGTCGAGCCGGGCGGCGTTGAAGTACAGGGTGTCGCCGCGCAACAGGTCCTCCTCGACGATCAATTCGAGGTCGGGGTGGAAGGAGAAAGGGATGATCGAGCCGCTGACCGAGCCGGCGAGTCGCTCGGCGGTCTCCCGGTCGGCGAAGCCGGCCCTGCGCCCGCCGACGCATTCCGCGATCCGGCACAGGTCCAGGCGCCGGTCGCCGGGGATGACGGCGAGCACGTACCGGCGGGTCCGCTTGGTCGGCCGCACCACCACGACCAGGGACTTGGCGCTGTGCGCCAGGTCGTGTCCGCGCAGGGCGCTGGCCACCTCGGTGCGCCCCTCCGGGGGGTGCTCGATGAGTCGGTAGGAGGCCCCGTGGCGGTCGGCCAGCTCCCTGAGCCGCCCGTGGGCGGTCCGGTCCCGGGAGGGGTCGCCGCCCCGGCCGTCGGTGTCGGTGTCGGTGTCGGTCTCGGCCAGGGGGGCGACCCCTCCCGGGACCGGACCGCCCAC
>NZ_VKHT01000021.1 GCF_014141535.1 Streptomyces alkaliphilus
GCCCCACCTCACTCACCCCTTCCCGACACTCTCCGCTCCTTCCCACCGTATGCCCCGCCCTTCACACCCGCACCCAAGGAACGGGAAGGGAAGCGGTAGGGCCACCCCGTCAGCAGATACTGCAGAAAGTGGTCCTCACTACCGAAAGTGACCTACATTCACATGATCCTGAGCCTGGCCTGGAGCATATCCCCCACAAGTAGGAAAATTCATTTACCTTTAGAGCGTGTCCTATGTGGTGAGTCGGTGTAGGCGTTTGTAGCAGACGAGGGCGGCGGCCAGGCCTAGGAAGGCCAGGTAGTTGCGGGAATGCCGCTCGTAACGCGGGGACAGCCGGCGGTAACCGACCAGCCAGGCGATGGTCCTTTCGATCTTCCAGCGTTGTCGTCCGAGTCGTTGGGAACTCTCCACGCCCTTGCGCGCGATACGGACGGCCAGGCGTTTGCCGCGCATCCATCGTCGCAGGTCGGGGATGTCGTAGGCCTTGTCCGCGTGGATCCGTCCCGGTCGGTAGTACCGGCCGCGTTCGGGGTCGTGTCTCGATTGGAGACCGGCCAACAGCGGCTTCAGACCCTGGCTGTCGTGGGTGTTGCCACTTGAGACGGCGACCACGAGGGGCAGGCCGTTCGCATCGGACAGGACATGCATCTTGGAACCCGCCCTGCCCCGGTCCACGGGGCTCGGACCTGTGTGTTCGCCCCTTTTTTAGCCCGCAGGTGGGCGGTGTCGATCAACACCCGGGACAGGTCGAGAAGATCCGCGGCCGCCAATTGATCGAGCACCGCCCGGTGCAACCGCGCCCACACCCCGGCCCTGGACCAGATCAGGAACCGGCGGTGCGCGGTGGACTTGGAGATCCCGAAACACGGCGGCAGATGCCGCCACGCACACCCACTGGTGAGGACGTACACGATCGCGGCGAACACCGCTCCATCAGGGGTGTTCCGCGTCCCCCCGCCCTGCGGCCGTACCCGCTCGGGCGGCAAAAACGGCTCCACGAGCTCCCACAAACCATCCGGAACGATCCAACCCCAACAACTACTCCCCATGCCCACTCAACGAGCCACACTCCACATAGGACACGCTCTTATCCCAAGGTATTGAATTGACGAGTTTTCCGTTCACGTAGAGGGAAAGAGTGTTGGCCACCACATCATGGACACCGACGAGGGGCGTCCATTCCCCTTGAATGGCCGCTCCGGGCTCCTGACCGACCCACACAAGAGAAGCGTCCGCCCTATCCGATTCATAGGTGCCGAAGACCCACCGTTTACTCGCCCCGGAGTAGTAGAGCGTGAAACCAGGACGTTCAATCCCCTGTTGGGCCACCACCACCTTCTCCTCGGAGTGGTTTCCGGGATCGACCTTCGCCCAGACCGAGACGGTATAACTCCGGTGGGTGTTGATGTGGGCCGCGGCGACTCGGAGGTACGCGTCTTCCCCGTTGAGGCGAACCGCTGAACCGGAAGTCCCCGGAACACCTGCTTCGACGCCCCCCACCAGGGAGGCGGATCGAACATGTGCTCGACTGTGAACCATCTCGGAGCCCATTGTTTCGGAAAACTCGTAGTGCGCGATGGCGGGACGCCCGGGGACGGCCGCCACCCACTCTTCGAAGAGAGCCTTCACGTGGGAACCACCCCACATCCTCTTTTCGAAGACCGCGACATCGTCGATGACACCGGGGAAGTAGCTCATCACTTCGCCGGAATACGCACCTGCCCCGATCTGGATTCCGTGGCGTCCCGTCCATTGCATCGTGTGGGGGGTCTCACCGACGAGCTCACCGTTGACAAAAAGGCGAAGTTTCCGCTCGGTTCCGTCGTAGGAGCCGATGAGATGGGTTCATACACCGGGCTCCACACCTCCGGGTTGCGGAGCCATGGCACGAATGATGCGTGTGGTTCCCGCGTCATCGGTGGTGCGGTGGTTGAAAACCCATCGGTTGAGGCCGGCGGAGTAGTAGAGCCCGAGGTCCGGTCGCTGACTCCCCCGCTGACTGATGATGATTGCCGCCTCATCGGGGAGCCGGTCCAGCTTGACCCAGGCGGAGACGCTGTGGCCTCGTCTGGCATCCACCATGGAGAAATCCGTGGTCAGATGGGCATCCGTCCCATTGAGGTGCAGTCCCGTTCCGTTCTTCCCAACAACTCCGGGTGTGGCCCCGCCGTGCAGTGATGCGGGACGAAGGGGTGCGGACCCGACGGCCTCACCGACGCCGGGGCCATCGTCCAGCTCCCATACAGCGCGTTCCGGCTGTCCGGAGGCGACGCGGTACTGGTAGGTGCGGACCTCCGAGGCGTTGCCGGCCCGGTCGATGGCCTGGGCGGTGATGAAGTGCAGCCCCGGCTTCTCCGGAAGCACCTTCACCAACCGGGCCGCGCCGTTGGTGGTGGCGATCTGGTTACCCGGCAGCGGGTCGGTGTTGATCCCGTACCGGAAACGGTTCACATCCCCGTCCGAGGAGGCCAGGGTGAAGTCCCCGTACTGCCCCACCCCGTCCCACCACGGATCCTCCGGATCCGAGGGATCGGACTCCGGATAATGCCCCGAGTCGATCGCCGGCGCCGCGGGAATCATGGTGTTGTACACGAAGTAACACGCCGTGGGCGTACCCGCCGCCGACCACGGCCCGTAGTGCGCCCCGTCATACGCCCGCGCCTGCCAGTTCAACACCGTGTTCTTCGGCAGACTCGTCGGCAGGGTGACGTTGAACGCCGAACCCGACTTCTTGGCCGTGGTCAGCCCCGAGTCCCACACCACCGTGGAACCGTTGCGGACCTGGAACTGCACCCGCACCGTGTCCCCGTCGGGATCGGTCACGTTGTTGGCATGGATCTTCCCCATCGTGCGCACGTGCGGCGCCGAGGCCGAGGACTTGCACGTCCCCCCGTACTCCATGGTCAGCTGCGACATCGCGATCTGCCGCGGCGGCCGGTTGTACCGCACCCGCAGATGCGCGTCCTTGGAGAACCGCTTCCAGTGCAGGTTGCTCGTCTCGTTCGACGCCCGCAACCCGAACGTCAACGTCGAGGTCTTCGCGTCCGCCGCCCGCTGGATCGCCGCCCGTACGTCGAACTCCGCGTCCCCGGCCGGCCGGCACCCCGACTGCCCCCCGCCGTAGTGGAAGGACTCCGTGCGCAACCGCTCCACCCAGAACCCCGACGCGGACTGCGTGTTCCACGTCGTCGAGGCACCGATCGCCTTCGTGCGCCACAACTCCACCGGATGATCCGTGCACTGCGCCGAGTGCGTGTTGCGCACCACGAACTCCGCGCTCATCACCCGCGTACCCGCGAACCGCGAGGTGTCGATCCGGTAGAACAACCGCTTCACCTCGTTGGGGTTGCACCCCGCCCACCCCACGCAGTACCCCAGACCCTCATCGGAGCGCCCGTTGAACATCCACTGCGGCGTCCCCGCCCAGTACCGCGACACCATCGTCCACGCCGATGCCCGGGGGGAATGCCACTGCGGATCGATGAACACCGGATACCTCGTCCCCTCCCCCCCGCAACACTTCCGCATCGGGAAGAAGGACGAGTTCCTCGTCTCCCTCATCCACCAGGATGTCAAGGGTGGTCAGGTTGGCGGAATCGCCGGGAGCCGGTTCACCGAGCGGGTCCGCTGCCGAGTCGGATCCCGGTGTCGGATCCACCGAGCGGGAGAACGCCGTCGGGGGACCGTCCGCGTTGTCCTCCCCCGCCAGGCTGGAATCCCACATGAGCGGCGTGGGCGCGCGGAACACCGTTCCCCCCGTGCCGGTGTCCACGGCTTCCAGCCCACCGTCCTCGCTGACCTGGACATCGAGGCCCTGCCGCAGCTCGTCCAGGGCCGGATTGGCTGCCGCTTCAGGGGTGTGCACGACGAAGAGGGAGAGGAAGCCGTCGTCCACCGCTTCCATACGAAGATCGACATCGGGCAGAACGTCCGGGTAGGTGGCCCGGAGACCCTCCAGCACGGGAGCGGGAAGAGGTTCCGGCCAGGTGAGAGCCAGCTTCCCTCCACCTCTCACCAGTGCGACCAGATCATGGTCTCCCCAGGCGGAGAAGGTCAGGTCGACGGTGGAGGCCGTGGGAACGAGGCCCTTCTCACCAGTGGTCAGTGTCAGGTCAACTCCGACCCACTCCCCATCTCGCCGGGTCCACACGGGGGCGACGTATTCACGTGCCTCAAAGGTGCCATCGGGCAGGGCGAAGAGCTCGCGGGTCTCCCCCCGTCGAGAGAGCACCTCCACGGGTTCTCCGGTCCGGATGGCCAGCTCGCTCTCCCGAGAGCGTTCTTCCTCGGGGTCCGAGAGGCCCTTCGAGGCGAGGGGGGCGATGTGGCTCCGGTCATCGGAGGCGCGGGCAGGGGTGCCCATGGCCGAGACCATCGTCATGGCCAGGAGCGCGACCAATCCTTGCCGCGCTGCCACTCCGTAGAACTTCCCGGGCGCCGCGCCCCCGCCTCATCACTCATGGTGATCGAACGCACACCTTCACATGAAGCGGACGAACATACGTCCGCCAGTCGAGAACTGTCCATCAGGTGAAAACGGACACTTCGCGCATGAAGATCATTCACACTCAAGGTGAAATGTGTGACGGGTCACAGTCATCGACCGGAGCCGATGAGGGGCGGGCCGCTTGAAGCGGGAGCCGGGGCAACCATCACCCTCTCGTACGCCAAGCCGGGGAAATTCCCCCCAACGTCGACCAGGAGGCGGAAGAGAAGGATGCATCGATCTGTCGAGCCTCACGCTCGCGGCTCATCACCCTCCGGACCCGAGATCACGGCTCACCCACCGACCACACCGAGGAGTCGCGTCCGGATACCGCCTTCATGGCGTGTTCCGGGTCCGGATGCGGCGATGAGGCCCCGGAGGGGGTGCGGAGTGATCGACTCTCCGCACCCCTCCGGGGAGAAGGGTCAGGCCAGCGCCTTGTCCAGGGCATCCAGAAGATCCGACTGAACCCGGGCCACCGGCCGGTCAAGACTGGTGATGTGGTCCGCCCATTTGAAGTCCCCTCCGGGCACCTTGCCGTGTGGGATGCGACACACAGGGATCTCCCAGGACTGGGCAACGATCATGCCGTGGAGGGAAGAGGTCGCGATGGTGGCGCAGGAGCCGATCTCCTCGAGAACCTCGTCAACCGGCCGGGAGACATCAATCACCTTGTCAGCCCAGCTGAAACCACGGTGGTCGAGATAGTGGGGCACGACACCCACTCGGTACTTGATCGGTGGCCGCTTCCAGAGATGGGACACCAGCATGCCCGGATCCCCGAGCGTGACATCACCCAGGCCGAGCGCGGCTGCGGAGCGCCGTCCGCGAACCGCGTGCACCCGAAAATCGCGCCGCGGAAGCCGACTGTCACGGGTGAGCCCGGTACCCCAGACGATCAGCCCATCACGGCCCTTTTCGCACACCACCCGCAGGACGGAACCAACGGTGACGATCTCCGCGTCCTCCAGAGCCACCGTCCGCACCCGATGCCCCAAACGCTCCAGGATGAGAGGGCCGAGCTCATCACCGAAGTTCGTCTTGCCACTCGTCTCGGAGCGCCAGTTCCAGGTCGCCAGCTCGCTGTCCGCCATTGTCTTCCTTCTCACTCACCGGTGCTCCATGCACTCGCGATGTTCGGTCAGGGTAACGACCCCTCTCGCACACACGAGGTGCGATCAGACGTATTGTCTACGCCGGGGGCACGTGGGTGTCACCGAGACTTCGCCAGGGAGACACCTTTCATGACGGTCAGCAATGAGGTCGTCACTGTTAGTAGTGAAATTTCCGGAGCTCGCCTGACGCGACACGGAATGATGATCAGTGGGCATGCTTACCTCTCCGGTCGCTCCAATGAGCAAGTGGGTTTCGAAGCAGTGCTTCGCAGCGTGTCGGGTACGGACCGCGAATACGTCTTCGCGGCAAGCCGCACCCGGACCCCCGACCTGGTGGACGAGGAGGGCGCCTCACTTCCCGACTCCGGTTTCGATCTGGAGATCGTTCCCGGAGAGTTGGCCGACGGCACTCCGCTGCCCTCCGGAATATGGGAGTTGTGGCTCCGTGTGACGGTGGGTGAGATTCGCGAAACCGTACGGCTGGGCGTGGAGTGCACCGAAAAGGTGCGGAAGGAGCGCTTGGTCCATGTCATCGGGAAAGGCGAGTCCGCCGGCCCGGTGGTGGGTTACATCGCCCGGGGCAAGGGGTTCTGCCTGGACGTGGGAGGACATGTCTTCCCAACCGAAGTCCTCCGTCGACACGTCGGCGTCTCATGGCTGCCGGACCGGGACGCCTGCCTGCGGATCTCCATCGAGAAGCTTCCCCCCGGCCTGGAGCCCTCCTCCATCTCTTTCCGTGCCGAAGACGGCAACGGCGAATACATCATCGCTTCTCCTTACCGGGACTCCGCGGAAGAGAAGCCTTCCTTCATCCTCCCCCTCGAAACCGCAGGTGAGTGGAAGATCGCTCTTCGAGTCCGACAGGGCGAGGATGCGGAGGAAGTCCACCTGCCCCCTGCCCCTTCCCTTATCGCTCGCCGCTGGCGCAAGGGCTTGACTCCCTGGTACGCCCGGCCCTTGCCCGCGAAGAAGGGCGTGATGGGGGTTCGGGTGGCCAAAGTCGATGTGATCCAGGGCCTTCGTCGTCGACTCGGAAACTGAGAATCGCACAACGACCCGATTCGGTGACTGGAATCTCGGAATGTGCGTATCTCGAAGGACAATCGAATGACCGATGTCAGTGTGATCATAGGCGCTTACAACGCCATGCCGTACCTCATCCGATCCGTTCAATCGGTTCTCGATCAGACGATCGGCTCCGATCGGATCGAGTTGATCGCTGTGAACGACGGATCCACCGACGACACCGGTGACGAACTCGACAGGTTCGCCAAGGCCCACCCCTCCACCGTGAGGGTAATCCACCAGGAAAACTCCGGAGGACCGGCAAAACCCCGGAACGTCGGTCTCTCCCTGGCCACCGGCCGTTACGTCTTCTTCCTCGACGCCGATGACTACCTGGGGCCCGAGGCACTGGACCGCATGGTCACCATGGCCGACGAGAACAACACCGACGTCGTTCTCGGAAAAATGGTCGGCGTCGGCGGCCGCGGGGCCCCCAAATCCATGTTCCGACAAGACCAACCGAAAACCGACGTATTCTCCTCCCGGGCCTACTGGACCCTCAACCCGATGAAACTCTTCCGTCGGGAACTGATCGAACAACACAACCTGAGATTCCCTCCGGAACTCCGCTTGGGGCAGGATCAGGTGTTCACCGCCGGAGCGTATCTGCACGCCTCCGGCATCTCCATTCTCTCTTCGTACGACTGCGTGTACTGGGTCACCAGGGACGACGGGGGAAACAACACCGTCTCCACCGGTGGGGCCGCGCACCGTGTGCGGATCATGGCCACCATGCTGCCTCTCGTGGGCGAAGCGGTTCCACCGGGCGAACGGCGGGACCACCTGATGGACCGCCACATGACCCAGGAATTCCATCATGCGCTTCTCCATATCCGGATGGAGCCGGACATCGAAGCCCGCGCACGTTACCTGGATCAACTCCGTGAGATCGTCTCCACGTGGCACAGCTCCTCATTGATGTCCCGGGTACCGGCAGCGGTGCGCGTCCGTGAACACCTTCTTCGAGTGGGGCGCTACGAGAGCCTGCTCACCTTCCAGGAGTGGTTGGACGAGCATCTGGACCGCATCGGAAGGTCCCGGGAAAGTGGCTGGTTGAGCACCCTGCCGAACCGTGTGCTTGTCGAGAAGGAAAAATTTTACGGGGAGTATCCGGGTTTCCGTGAGGACTCTTCGCTCCCCGACGATCTTTTCGAGGTCACTCGGGAACTGCCACGGGCTCCCCGGGCCACCGCCATGATCGTCAAGGGAACCGAGGTGGGAATCACTGGATCGGCATCTGTTGTGCCGTCTCCTCGAATACCCAATCCCTGCACACCCCCCGATCTTCGGGGCACGGTGTTCACCGAAGCCTCCGTCAGTCGGGGCGGAGCACTGCTCATCCGTGCGTCCCTGCCCGTGGGACTGCCCCCGGGTCCTCTGCGGCTACGGGCGACATCCGCCGATGGTGCCGTCTTCGAAGCAGTGGGACACACAGGGGAGGATGGCCGCTCCCTGTCCGCCCTGCTTCGCCTGAGAGAAACGGGCGAATGGAAGTTGGCACTTCGCCACGAGACAGTGAAGCATTTTACGGAAATCCCGGTCAAAACTGCTTTCACTCCTTCGCCGACTCGATGGCACGAGCGCGGCCGCCTGCGATATGCAAAATTCCGGGTATCCACATCCTCGCTCATTATCAGAGTTGGGAATGTGAGCCCGATAAAAGCAGTCGCACGGAGGATCGGCATGGGTCGCACCCCGCACGCTCCGTGACTTTTTCTCTTACTCCTGGAGTCCCACTAAATGGCAACTCCCGATGTCAGTGTGATCATAGGCGCTTACAACGCCATGCCGTACCTCACCCGATCCGTTCAATCGGTTCTCGATCAGACGATCGGCTCCGATCGGATCGAGTTGATCGCTGTGAACGACGGATCCACCGACGACACCGGTGACGAACTCGACAGGTTCGCCAAGGCCCACCCCTCCACCGTGAGGGTAATCCACCAGGAAAACTCCGGAGGACCGGCAAAACCCCGGAACGTCGGTCTCTCCCTGGCCACCGGCCGTTACGTCTTCTTCCTCGACGCCGATGACTACCTGGGGCCCGAGGCACTGGACCGCATGGTCACCATGGCCGACGAGAACAACACCGACGTCGTTCTCGGAAAAATGGTCGGCGTCGGCGGCCGCGGGGCCCCCAAATCCATGTTCCGACAAGACCAACCGAAAACCGACGTATTCTCCTCCCGGGCCTACTGGACCCTCAACCCGATGAAACTCTTCCGTCGGGAACTGATCGAACAACACAACCTGAGATTCCCCACCGACATGAAGACAGGTGAGGATCAACTGCTCGTCGGTCCGGCGATGATCCATGCCGCCGGCATCTCGATTCTCTCCTCCTATGACTGCGTGTACTGGGTCACCAGGGACGACGGAGGCAATACCACAGTTGTGACGGGAGGAGCAGCTCCCCGGGTAATCATTCTCTCCCGAATGCTCCCCCTTGCGGGAGAACTGGTGAAAGAAGGATCGCGGCGCGACCATCTCTTCGCGCGACATATTCAGTTCGAATTGACACGAGCACTCGGATGGCTCCTCCGTGAACCGAATGAGGGCGTTTCACGAGCCCTTTTCGATGAACTGCACGCAGTAATTTCCCAGTGGGATACCGCCGGTGCGGTGTGCAGCCTTTCTGCCATCGTACGACTGCAACACCATCTTGTCCGAGAAGGACGCTTCGAGGAATCCCTCGCGGTCCTGCGATACATGGAGGAGGATCCGGGCAAGCTGGGTGGGAAACGCCCTGGATCCGGGATGAAGATGCTCCCCTCGGAGGTGAGCGTGCGGCAGGGAAAGATTTTCGCCCACTATCCGTTCTTCCGTGATGCCTCTCTTGGAATTCCCGACGATGTGTACGACATCACCCGGGAGGTCACAGCCGGAACCTGGTTCGATGCGGAATCCCTCACCATCGAGTGGTGCCTCGATGAACGAGGCACCCTCCTGGTTCGAGGGAAACGGAAAAAGGCACCGTACGTCGACTTGGAACTTGTTGCCGAGTCCGATGACGGAGTCGAGATTGCCGTGCCGATCGAGGATGTCGCTACACCGGGTCGTGAAGGAACGAGCAGTTCATTCGTGGGAAGATTCCCCCTTTCCCGGTCCGGTGTCTGGAGTTTCTCGATAAGAATCGCGGGAACCGGCATGAAATCAGTTCCCGTGAAGAGGGCACCCGGCTCGGAACCTTTGAAGTGGTGGCATTACGGAGTTCCTCGGTACGCCGTGATCCAACACCGAAACGGGAAGCCAAGGGTGCGGGTGGACAGAGTGCGTCCCCTTCAGGGTGTGCGTCGGAGGCTTTCCCTCTGAAGGAGAAGCCAACGGTGGGGCTCCCTCCCCATGGGGAGGGAGCCCCACCGTTGGCGACAGCGTCGGAGCACCGCCGCTCACCCGACCGGGTCTGGTACCTCTCCGGCTCCCCGATCGCTGTACGAAAGCTCTTCGAGCAAGCGGGAGGGCCTCGGGGAGGAGGTGATCACGGGGTGCCGGCGCCCACGCCGGGAGCGGTGCTCGGCGGAACCGCCTGGGCGGGGATCCGGATCACTCCACTGTTCCGGGCCTCTGCCCTGGCCGACAGGTCGTCGATCGCCGCCTGGAAACGCTCCGGGGAGGTGGGGCGATCGGGGCCCAGCAGGTACTCCTTGAGCTCCACCCGCTCCTCCGCCAGAGGGTCGGCGGACGGGTCGTGCACGGCGGCCAGCAACTCGGTGAGGCCCTCAGCCGTGTTGTCGAGGATGATGGCGGCCCGAACGGCGGTGTTCTGCCGCCGGAATTCCTCCGCTCCCAGCCCTGCGGAATCGGTGACGGCGTAGGGCTTACCGCTGGCGACGAAGTCGGAGACCACGCTGGAGATGTCCGAGACGAGCGCGGCGCTCTCGTTGAAGCAATCGAACAACAGTGGGGCAGGACCGGTGATGACCCGGTGCTCCCACCAACCGAAGGAACGCCAGAACGCCTCGTTCCACTCCGTCCGCAGGGCCGCCTCCTCGCCGGCCCGGCTCGGTGGCGTGAGGGCGTCGCGGGAGACGGAAGCGTCGTCCCAGCTCCCCAACTCGTCGGATTCCGTCTCCGCCGCCCGTCGCTTGTCGATCTCCCGCAACACCTGTGCGGCACGGGCGCGGTCGGCGGCGGTGCGCCGGGCCTCGGCCGCCCAGCGCGGGTCCGCCGCGCGATCGGCGGCGGCCTTCTCGATCAGTGCGCGGACCCGCTGATCGGCGGCCCGGGCGGCAGGGCTGCGCATACCGGTGAAGGGATGCGGCTTGTAGAGCACACGGACCGGAACGGGAGCCTCCACGAGGCGACGGACGATGTTCTCGCCGGCGAGGATCAACGAGGTGTTGCCGGGGTCGTCCGTCCACCCCTCCCAGGTGGGGGCGTACAGGATGGTGGGGATGCGCCCCTCGACGGGCTCTCCGGCGGGACGGATGGGTGCCAACTGGGGTCGCCCCACCTCGACGATGTCCTCGTCGCGCACACCGACGTCGGCCAGCGCGTAGCGGTCCCGGCCGGCCCGGCCGGCGGTCCACACCTCATCGTAGGCCTTGGTGTAGGGGTTGATGCTGGCGATCTTGTCGCTGTCACCGTGACCGATGAAGACGTGCTTCATGGTCGGTACCCGCAGCAGATGCAGGTTCTTGCCCACGTTGGCCGGGTAGAGGCCGACCCGCAGCATGGACAGATCCAGGTTCATCAGGTCCACCGCGCTGGGCACACACAGCACCGGCAGCGTGGTGGTGGACAGCTGGGGCAGGATGTTGCGCTCGCGCAGGATGACGACGGCCTTCGCGTCGAGGCGCTCGGCGGTGTCGAGCCACATGTTGACCTGATAAGCACTGTCCTGGGACCCGGAGAAGTACAGGGCCACCGTCGGCTGGTGAGTGCGCAACCAGCCGTCGAACCACTCGAGGGTGCTCTCGGGGGACGGGGGAAGCTTCTTGGCCCGCAGGTACGGCAGGAGGGCCAGCAGGTAGAGGAGCGCGGCGGCGGCCGTGACGACGGCGCCGATCAACGCGTGTCCGACCGTTCCGGTGATCGCGGCGGTCAGCAGTCCCGCGAAGAGCGGCAGCTCCAGGTGGAGCATCTTCTCCGTTGCCCGGTGGGTGAGAGCGCGCGGCGCGCCATCGGGTACCGGAAGCGTGGAGAGGTCGATGTTGCGGGTGGCGACGGGAAGTCGACGGCGCCGGCGCAGCATCATGACCAGGCCGGTGTGAGGAGCCTGGAAGGCGTGGAAGAGAACGAACCCGGCGACTGCGACGGTCAGCAGGGCCGGCTCCGCGAGGTCCGCGCGGACCAGGAGCAGGAGCAGGAGGAGTTCGCGGAGCAGGAAGCGGATCGTCAGGCCCGCGCGGGCCCGGGCCAGCCGCCCGATCAGCGGTACCCGACCACGGTGCAGGAGGTGGTCGGTCAGCAGGGAGATGGCGGCCGCGCCGACGAAGAGCGGCAGGTTGCCGAGCAGCGCGCCGAGAAGCATGCCCGGGTAGGAGAGGAAGAGGAGGGTGGCCGTCACGCTCTCACCGGCGGTGGTGGTGCCGAGGAGGCGCTGGAGCATGGCGTTCATGCGAGGTCCTCCGCGGCGGCACCGGCGTCCAGAGCGGCGGCGAGGGCGTGCTCGAAGGTCCCGGCGGCGCCGGCCCCGGCGGTGGGGTCCTGGCGGCGGACGTCGATCACGTGGCCGGTGAGGTCGGAGAGCAGGACGTCCAGGGAGGTGTGGGCCACCGCTTCCGAGGAAAGAAGGGTATTCGGTGGTTCCTGCCCGAAAGCCTTGGTGCGCATGGGTGTGGCGGTGCGTTCGGGATTGACGCAGTTGACCCGGATCCCGTCGGCGGCCCATTCGTCGGCCAGCGCCTGGGTGAGGTTGACCATGGCGGCCTTGGTCGAGGAGTAGAGGCTGTACTCCGCGCGGCCCCGGGTGTAGCTGCTGGAGGTGTAGAGGAGGAGCTGGCCGCCCGTCTCGGCGAGGTACTTGTGGGCGGCCCGGGCTATGTGCACCGGTGCCAGGTAGTTGACCTTCATCGCCTCCTCGATGGTGGCGTTGTCGGTCTCGGCGAGCTTGCCGATCCGCAGGACCCCCGCGGTGTTGACGACGTAGTCGATGCGGCCGGTGTCGGCGTATGCGCGGGAGAGGGCGTCGTCGATGTCCTGCGGGTTCTCGACGTGGGTGCCGGTGGTGGAGCGGCCCAGGGCGTGGACGGTGGCGCCGTACCTCCCGGCGAGTTCGGCGATGTCCTTGCCGATGCCGTAGGAGCCGCCGAAGACGACGACGGTGCGGCCGGTGAGCGCCTCGCGGTAGGCGGCCTCGTCGGCCGGGGAGGGGGCTGCGGTGGAGGCCAGTTGGAAGAGCTTGTCGGCGATGTAGACGTCGACGGGCTGGGTGACCTTCATGTTCCACTCGTCGCCCATGACCACGTGGATCGGGACGTCGGGCAGGTACTTCAGGACCACGGTGCAGTCGTCGGTGGCGGCGAAGTTGGGGTCGCCGGCGGCCAGCTCGTAGGCGCGGCGGATGGTGGAGAGCTTGAAGGCCTGCGGGGTCTGGCCGCGGCGCAGGCGGGAGCGGTCGGGGACGTCGGTGATGAACTCGCCGTCCTCGCCGTGTCGGCGGGTGACGATGATGGTGTCGGCGGAGGGGATGGCCACGTCGATGGCGCTGTAGCGGTCCAGGGCGGTGACGCAGTCGGCTATCACGCGCTGGGAGAGCAGGGGCCGCACGGCGTCGTGGAACAGGACGTTGCGGTCCTCCCCCTCGGCCAGGCCCTCGCCGAGGGCGGCGATGGCGCGCTCGGTGGTCTCGTTGCGGGTGGAGCCGCCCTCGATGACCCGGGTCACCTTGGTGAACCCGGCCTTCGCGACGATCTTCTCCACGTCGGAGACGTATCCCGGGGCCATGAGGACGAGGATGTCGTCGATGCCCTCGGCCTCCTCGAAGACCGCGAGAGTGTGCTCGATCACGGCCCGGCCGGCGATCTTGATGAGCTGCTTCGGTATGGACAGGCCGACTCGCTGACCCGTGCCGCCCGCCAGGACCACCGCGGTGGTCCGGGGGCGTGTCCCCGTGCTGTGGATGGACAAAACCGCTCCCGCCGGTCCGTTCTTATGGATACGCCGTATGCACGCAGAGGAGTGCACGCAAACAGAAGGGTAACCCTCACGGAAAGGTGACTCATACGTGAGATGAACCGTTGTGGACTGTTACGCGGTTGTGACGCGCGCGAATGAACGGCGCGTGTCCATCGGGTTGATTCTCCGACGGGCACGCGCCGCGCGAACCGGAGCGAACGACGGAAAAAGGTCGAACTCCGGTGAAATGATGATGTTTTGGGGTGAAGGGCCGGCCCCGGGACGGCGGGGCCGGCCGAAGGGCTCAGGAGAAGGGGTCGAAGTCCTCGTACTCCCGGCGGATGGACTCCTCGCGCTCCGCCTCCCGATCGCGCCGGCGCTGGGCGGCGGGCCGGATCGGGTCGAGGCGGTGATCCTCGCCACGGCGCCCGAGCATCTCGGCGCCGGCGGTGACCGAGGGCTCCCAGTCGAAGACGACCGCGTTCTCCTCCTCGCCGATCGCCACGCCGTCGCCCTCCCGGGCGCCCAGCCGCACCAGTTCGTTCTCCACCCCCAGGCGGTTGAGCCGATCCGCCAGGTAGCCGACGGCCTCGTCGTTGGTGAAGTCCGTCTGCCGCACCCAGCGCTCGGGCTTCTCGCCGCGCACCCGGAACAGCCCCTCGCCCTCGGGCGTGACGGTGAAGCCGCTGTCGTCCACCGCTCCGGGGCGGATGACGACGCGGGTGGCCTCCTCCTTCGGCCGTGCCGCGCGGGCGGCGGCGACCAGTTCGGCCAGCGCGTAGGAGAGTTCGCGCAGACCCTTGCGGGAGACCGCCGAGACGTCGAGAACCCGCAGGCCCCGCGCCTCCAGTTCGGGACGGATGATGTCGGCGAGGTCCTGGCCGTCGGGGATGTCGGTCTTGTTGAGGGCGACGAGCCGGGGCCGGTCGCGCAGGCCGCCGTAGGCGTCGAGTTCGGCCTCGATGACGTCCAGGTCGCTGAGCGGGTCGCGGTCGCTCTCCAGCGTCGCGCAGTCCAGCACGTGCACCAGCACCGAGCAGCGCTCGACGTGGCGCAGGAACTCCAGGCCCAGGCCGCGCCCCTCGCTGGCGCCGGGGATCAGGCCCGGCACGTCGGCGATGGTGTAGACGGTGTCCCCCGCGGTGACGACGCCCAGGTTGGGCACCAGCGTGGTGAAGGGGTAGTCGGCGATCTTGGGCTTGGCGGCGGAGAGCACCGAGATCAGCGAGGACTTGCCGGCGCTGGGGTAGCCGACGAGCGCCACGTCCGCGACGGTCTTCAGCTCCAGGACGATGTCCCGGTCCTCGCCGGGCTCGCCGAGCAGTGCGAAGCCGGGGGCCTTGCGCCGGGGGGAGGCCAGGGCCGCGTTGCCCAGTCCGCCGCGGCCGCCGCGCGCGGCGACGAAGGAGGTGCCCTCCCCCACCAGGTCGGCGACGACCTCGCCCTTCCCGTCCAGTACGACGGTGCCGTCGGGGACGGGGAGCACGAGGTCCGTGCCGTCCTTGCCGGTGCGGTTGTCGCCCTCTCCGGGCTTGCCGTTGGTGGCCCGGCGGTGCGGCCGGTGGTGGTACTCCAGCAGTGTGGTGACATCGCGGTCGACGGTGAGGATCACGTCCCCGCCGCGTCCGCCGTTGCCGCCGTCGGGGCCGCCGAGGGGCTTGAACTTCTCGCGGTGCACGGAGGCGCAGCCGTGCCCCCCGTTGCCCGCGGCGACGTGCAGTTCGACGCGGTCGACGAAGGTGGTCATGGGGTTGCCTCCGGTGTGCGGGGGTGGTTCACGGTTCTCTCACCAACACGGGTAACACGCCGAGGGCGGATGCGCTCGCGCATCCGCCCTCGGTGGGGTTCGGTCGTCCGGTGCCGGACGAGCAGGCCGCGGGGGCGTGCTCTCAGGCGGCGACCGGAACGATCTTGACGACCTTGCGGTCACGGTGACGACCGAACTCGACCACACCGGCCTGCAGGGCGAACAGGGTGTCGTCGCCGCCGCGCCCCACGCCCGCGCCGGGGTGGAAGTGCGTGCCGCGCTGACGGATGATGATCTCGCCGGCGTTGACGGTCTGGCCGCCGAAGCGCTTGACGCCGAGGTACTGCGGGTTGGAGTCGCGGCCGTTCCGGGTGGACGACGCGCCCTTCTTGTGTGCCATCTTCGCTCAGTCCCTTACTTCGCGGCCGGGGCGGGGATCTCGGTGACCTTCAGCCGGGTGTTCAGCTGACGGTGACCCATCCGCCGACGGTAACCCGTCTTGTTCTTGTACTTCTGGATCCGGATCTTCTCGCCCTTGTGGTGCTCGACGACCTCGGCCTGGACCTTGACACCGGCCAGGACCCACGGGTCGCTGGTGACGGTCTCGCCGTCGACCACCAGCAGGGTGGAGAGCTCGACGGTGTCGCCGACCTTGCCGGTGGAGATGCGGTCAACCTCGATGATGTCGCCGACAGCCACCTTCTGCTGGCGGCCACCGGTGCGCACGATCGCGTACACGCGGAACTCTCTCTCGTTCGATACGGAGCCCTCGATGCCAGACGGGCCCGCGGAGACGGCGCGTGACGCGCCGTGCCGTCGGGGGGATCCCGTCCTCTCCCGGCCCGGCCGGGAGGAAGTCGCTCGGGAGCGTGGCGTGCGAATTCGACACGCCGACGGTCAAGGATACGGAGGTCGCGAGGAGGCGGTCAAATCGTCTCCCGGTTCCGGGCCCGTCCACGGGACGGGCCCGGAACCGTGCTCACTCCTCGGTGGAGGCGGTCACCGTGCCACCGGCGGAGTGCTCGGCCGCGGCGGTGCCGGAGCTCTTCTTGGCGGCGGTCTTCTTCGTCGTGGCCTTCTTCGCGGCGGTCTTGCGGGTACCGGTGGCCTTCTTCGCGGCGGTCTTCTTCGCGGCGGTCTTCTTGGCCGTCGCCTTCTTCGCGGCGGTCTTCTTGGCCGTCGCCTTCGCCGCCGCCTTCCCGCTACCGGCCTTCTTCGCCGCGGGGGCCCCGGCGTCCGACTCCGCCCCCGGCCCGGCGTCGGCCCCGGTCTCCCCGGCGGGACCCCCCTCGGCCTTCTCCGGCTCGGCGGTGCCCGCCTCCACCACGACCACGGCGGACTCGCCGTCGGTCGCGGTGGGCGAACCGGTGGGGGCCGAGGCGCGACGCACCGCGCGGCGGCGCGGCGGCGCGGCCGGGGCTGCCGGCTCGCTCTCCGGCGCGGCCTCCGGGGCCGTCTCCTCGGCGGCCTCGGCGGTCCGCTCCGTCCCGGCGGCGGGACCGGAGTCGCCCTCGATCACGACGACGGCGGCCTCCGCCTCACCGGTCGGGGAGCCGGCGGGCGCGGCGGCCCGACGGGCCGACCGGCGGCGACGCGGCTGGGCTGCGGGCTCGGCGGCGGGCGCGACC
>NZ_VKHT01000210.1 GCF_014141535.1 Streptomyces alkaliphilus
AAGCCGGCATACGAGATAAATGCAAGTTTGGTGGGCTCGAAGATTTGTATAAGAGACAGGCGGTTGAGGACGGGACCCGAGTCGAGGACGGGTCGAGGACGAGTCGGGGGCGGGCCGTGGCCCGCCCCCGACTCGGGGTTTCTTTTCCGGGGTGTCCGGTCGTTTTCCGGCGCTCCCCTCCCGCCGGCCACCCGGTCGCCCGTCGGGAGGGGGGACGGCGGGCCCGCGGGTCCCGGCCGCCTCTCAGCGGCGCCGCGATCCGCTGCCCACCGGCTCGTGCAGCGTCTCGAACCGCACGCCGGGGTAGCGGTCCTCGTCCTCCTCCCGGGCCCGCTCCAGGAAGTCATCGAGGTCCTCGAGGGTGAGCGGCTCCGGCAGGGGATGGTGGGGCCGGAGGCGACGCAGGGCGGCGCCGTAGCGGACGAAGTGGGCGAGGTCACGGGGGTGGGCCCGGGTGCGCAGACCGAGGAAACGACCCTTGCGGTGGGCTCGTCCGAGCAGGTCGCGCCACTCGTCGATGGTGGTCAGCCCCACCGCCTCCACACCGTTCTGGAAGAGGCCGAGGAGGATCTCGTCGAACGGCTCGCGGTGTTCGGCGTCCAGGTAGTCCCGCAGTGCGCGGTGGGAGACCTCCGTGTTGAACTTCATCCAGAAGGGCACCGCCCCGGCCATGAGGGTCGCCCGGGGTTCGGTGAGAATGAAGGAGGACACCGCCAGTCGGTTCGTCGGGAGGGAACGGCGCGCGTACCAGTCCCGGTACAGGTCGGCGACCAGCGGGCTGGGAGCCTCCGGCTCGTCGAACACCACGCGGCGCACCCGGAAACCGTTGGCCCGGGCGAAGCGCTCGATATCCTCGCGCAGCGCCGGTTCGAAGCCCCACTCGGCCTCGGGACTGTCGCCGTCCGGTTCGGGTCCGTACCAACGGCGCACCGGGGAGTCGTAGCGTTCCAGGTACTCCGCGACCCGCGGGCCGCCGTGGTGGAACTCCTCCTCGGTGGCTCCGCCCAGGGCACCGTGTTGGAAGACGTGGCGTGGTCCCACCCGGGTGGTGCGCCAACGGGTGGCGCACTCGGAGACGATGATGGTGCCGCCGGGCTCCAGGCGGTCGAGCAGGAAGCGCTCCCAGGTGGGCCCCAGTTCCAGGCGCTTGACCCGGAAGTAGGTCAGGGCGCGGACCATCATCCGGTCCTGGTTGGCGTCGTGCATGTGGTGCAGTTGGATCTCGGGGTTGCGACGCACCAGTTCCGCCCCCGGTTCCAGGCCGCGGAACATGGCGCCACCCGGATCGTCGGGATGGACGCGCTGGCGCACCGGGATCAGGAAGGTCTGCGGGAGCCAGGGCACGCCCAGGGCGGTCCACAGATGGGTCAGCGCGCCGCAGGCGGAGCCGACGGCGACCGCCGGGTAGCGGCGTCGGGGGTACTCCTCCGCCACCCACTCGGAGACCTCCTCCATGTCGATCCGTCCCATGCGCTTGGGCGAGATCGTCTCCGTGGCGCCGCTGCCGATGAAGACCTTCTCCCGCACACGGGGCGGCAGCAGCCGGGTGGCGGTGATGGGGACCTCCAGGAGCCTGCTCTCCCCCATGGCGGTGAAGGGTTCGTCACGCAGGAAGCAGGCGTTGGCGCGCAACATTCCGGAGGAGGAGTCGAAGCCGGCGAGAAACGGGGGGATGCCCATGATTCGGTCCTTTGTCGGGGCCGATGAACCTGTTGTGGTTCGGGTTACCGTCGAGGAATGCGGGAAACCTCCCGGATCACCCCTTTGCGCGTGTCACCCACCCCATGGGCGAAAAGGGCGGTTCGCCACCCGCTCCCGCGCCGCGGGAGCGGGTGGCCCCCGGACACCGGGGGCTCTCACGCCTCGTCCGGTGGTGTGCCGAACGGTCGGGAAAGGGGCACGCCCCAGTCCCGCCAGACCGGACAGGGCATCGGCGGCTCGCCGTCCAGGAAACGGTTCACCTCACGGGTGAAGGCCGGCCTGATCGGCAGGTACGGGTGGGGCACCCGCAGCGGACACACGTCCGCCTCGACGCTCCCCCCCGCCAATCGCCACCCGTTCGGCATCAGCGGCAGGTCGGTGGCCGAGGTGACGCTCAGTACCCGCACGTCCTCCGGCAGGGGTTGGGCCAGGATCTCCGATGCGGCGTTCGGGGTGGCCAGGAGTTCCAGGGCCGCCGGCGCGTCGGCGTCGAAGCGGAAGTCCATCAGATCGGCCACGGGTACCAGCATCCGCAGCAGATCCCCGGCCACCCGCCCCGTCGCGTCCTCGCCCGCGGGCGGGTATCCGACCGGACTCTCCGGGAAGGGACCGACCAGCACCAGTGCGTCGACCTGCGGTGCCCGTCCCTCCGCGATGGCCTGCCAGGCTATCCACACCGCGTGCGAGTGGGCGGCCACCACCAGCGGTCGGGGCAGGTCCCGTACCTGCTCGACGAAGGCGTCCACCTGTTCCGCCACCGGACGCTGGGTGTCCTCGGGCACGTAGGGGGCGCCGGTGACGATCGGACAGCGCGCCACGCCCCGTGGTTGTCCGTCCCCGGGCCCCGCGTAGGAGAAGTAGAAGGTGTGGGCGCAGTCGTACCCCAACCGCTCGACCTCGGTCTCGAAGATGGCGCCCCGCCCCGACCCGGAGTTGATCCCCGACATCAGCATGATGGAACCCGGACGGGGGTCGGGGCGCGGGCCGGGATCGGCCTCCGTACGGGTGCCGACGAACACGCCGGCGAGGACGACGAGCACGAGCGCCCCCACCGCGCCGCGCAACAGCGGACGACCGTTGGGCGGGCGGCGCAGCAGGAGGATCGCCCCGGCCGTGACGGCGGCAGAGACCGGCACCAGGAAGGGGATCAGTCCGGGCCACAGGTCGGCGAGTACGCCGATGCCCAGCAGCAGCGCGATGTAGGGCAGCAACACCTCCACGCGCAGCGCCCGGCGCCACGAGCGGGCGAGCGCGGTCCGCAGCCGCGGGGCCTCCGGGGCGCTCTGCCAGGGCACCGGCGCGGCGAGCAGCCACACCACCGCCAGGAACCCGATGGCGGCCCAGAAGAGCCGGGCGTACAGCAGGGCCTGGGCCATGAAGTCCAGTTGGGCCGCCAACAGCAACGGGAGGAGGAGGATGAGGTGGTACAGGGCCGCGAAGCGCAGTCGACGCCGCCAGGGGCCGGGTATCAGTGCCGCCAGCACGGTGATCCGTACGGCCAGGGCGAGCACCAGCCCGCCGAGGAACACCGGTTGGGAGGGCGCCCGGGCCAGCAGGATTCGCAGGTCGGTGAAGAGGTCCAGCGGGGGCAGTGCCACCGCGTGCACCAGGCCGGGCCAGCGGGGCAGCACACCGGTGAGGGCCAGGAGCGTCACCACGGCGGCGAGGGCGGCCAGCGGCCACAGTGAGGGTTCGCCGGGCCGGAGCGCGAGGGCGCCGATCGGCCCCCCACCGCGCCGGGCGGACCGGCGGGCCCCGGGTTTCCGGTCCGCCCGGCGGCTCCCCCCGGGGCCCGGTCGGCCCTCGGTGCCCGTCTCGTCACCTCGACGCGTTCCGAACGATGAGGGGGTCATGCCTGTCCTCCCGCTGGTCCCGGTCTCCTCCCGACCGCACACCGACGATCCCCGATATCGGGGGTCGATCGACGGCGTCCGCGGGGCCGCCGAAGTGGCCCCGTGTCCCTCGGGTACCCGGTTGTCGTCCGCCGGCACGGGCAGACGCCGTCCATCGGGGCCGGCCGAGGAGCGGCCGGTGACCGGGATTCGAGGATCCCCGAGGAATGGAGGCCCACATGGCGGTGCGACCGGTGCTGATCAGGCGTTCCCCGGCGGTGGTGTGGAAGGTGCTCTCCGATTGCCGGCGCTACGCGGATTGGGTGGTGGGTACCCGGGAGGCCCGTCCCTCGCACGGTGACTGGCCCGAACCCGGGTCGGCGTTGCGCTACGAGGTGGGGGTGGGCCCGTGGCGACTCCCGGGACGAACGGTGGTGCGGGTGTGCGAACCGCGGCGACGGCTGGAGTTGGAGGCGGAGGCCGGGCGACTGGGTACCGCGCGGATCGCGCTGGAGCTCCGCCCCTGGGGCCCGGACACCCTCGTGATCGTGGACGAGCATCCGTTGACCGGGCCGGGAGGGCGCCTGCACAACGCGCTCTCGGAGGCGCTGCTGCAACAGCGGCACCGCCGGATGCTGCGCAATCTGGCGTCGGTGGTCGAGGCCGCCGGGTCACCGTCCGACGCTGGGACCCGAACGGGGGCGCCCCCCGGATGGTGACCCGGCGCCGCCGCGCACGGCGTTGCCGACCGATGGCGGGTGGGGTCGGCGGGCGCGACGGCGACCGGCGTCATCCGCGGTCGGTGGCTCCGGGACCGGGCTCGTCGAGGTACTCGGGGCCTTCCGGTTCGTCATCCCCGTCGTCCGCTCCGGGGGTGCCGTCGAGATCCCG
The DNA here is from genome assembly GCF_014141535.1 of Streptomyces alkaliphilus. GTDB lineage: Bacteria > Actinomycetota > Actinomycetes > Streptomycetales > Streptomycetaceae > Streptomyces > Streptomyces alkaliphilus. The sequence continues at coordinate 4,425 of NZ_VKHT01000210.1, forward strand.
GGGTTCCAGCGGCTTGGTGGCGGGTCCCTGGACGACCGAACCGTCGACGTCGAACCGGGAACCGTGGCAGGGGCACTCCCAGGCGGTCTCGACCTCGTTGAAGCGCACCAGGCACCCGAGGTGGGTGCACCGTGCGGAGAGGGCGTGGACCGTGCCCGCCGGGTCGCGGTAGACGGCGGCCTTGCGCCCCCCGACCCGGACCAGGGCACCGGTGCCGGGGGCCAGGTCGTCCACCGAGTCCGCCTCGGCGGGGCGCAGTCGGTCGCCCACGAAGTGCCGGGCGACGGTGGCCTGCAGCCCCAGCGCGCTCCCGGCCTCGCGGATGGGGTGCAGTCGACGGGGGTCGTGCATCTCCGTCCACGGCGGGGGCTCCTCGTCGCCCCGGATCAGTCCGGCCAGCAGGTCCCCGGCGACCACGCCGCCGGTCATGCCCCAGGCGTTGAAGCCGGTGGCGACGAAGGTGTTCCGGGCGCCGGGGTGGAAGGGTCCGATGAACGGGACGCCGTCGGTGCCGAAGGTGTCCTGGGTGGCCCAGCGGTGGGTCTCCTCCGCGTCGGGGAAACGTTCCCGCAGCCACGCCTCCAGCCGTTGCACGCGCGGTGTCACCGGACCGTCGCCGGGCAGGAACTTCTCGCCGGTCAGGATCAGCAGGCACCTGTCCTCCGGGCCTCCGGGCAGCGGGGCGGTGCGCACCGAGCGGGTGCCGTGGTCGGGGGTGAGGGCCATGGTGGAGGGGGCGGCCTCCACCGGGATCCGGGCGGCGATCACCCACTCGCGCTCGGCCTCCAGCCGGGCGAAGAGCATCGCGCGGTCGAAGACGGGGTAGTGGGTGGCGATCACCACGTGTCGGGCGGTGACCTCGGCTCCGTTCTCCGTGACCACCCGGCAGGGGTCGCCCTCGTGGAGTTCCACGGCGCGGGTTCGCTCCACGATCCGTCCGCCGTGGCGTTCGATGTCCTCGGCCACGGCGAGCAGCCACGCCCTGGGGTGGAAGGCGATCTGGTCGTCCAACCGGACGGCCGCACGCACCGGGAAGGGCAGCCCGGTGCCGCCCGTCCCCGGCCCCTCGATCAGGGTCACCGGCAGACCGGCCTCGCGGGCCGCCGCCGCCTCGGCCCGCACGGCCTTCTCGGTGTCGGGGGTCTCGGCCCAGGTGAGCGCGGGACGTCGGACGAGGTCGCAGTCGGCGGAGAGTTCGTCGGCGATCTCGGCCACCCGTTCCACGGCCCGGCGGTGGGCATCCGCGTACAGGCGGGCGGTGTCGGGCCCGTGTCGGTCGCGCAGTTCGGAGTAGCGCAGCCCCTGCAACGCGGTCACCTTGGCGGAGGTGTGGCCGGTGACCCCGGCGGCGACGCGGTCGGCCTCCAGGACCAGAACCTCGTGACCCGAGCGGGCGAGTTCACGGGCGGTGCACAGGCCGGCGATGCCGCCGCCCAGGACCACGGTGTCCACCCGCGGCCGTTCCGACGCTGCCAGGGTGGGCCGGGGGGAGCCGGGAGCGGTCTCGATCCACCAGGAACGTGCGGCGGGGTGCTCTCCCACGCCGGGGGTCACGTGGTCACCCCCGCGGCCGGGACGGGTGCTGCGGACGGTGCGGCGCGTCCGCCGACGGCTTCGCGGTGCTCGACCAAGGTCCGTTCTCCTCCTCGCTGCGTGGCCCCTCCCGGGCCCGGGAGGGGATGCCGTTTCGGGCGCCCGGGGTTTCGCCCCGGGGGAACCGGCTTCCCGGGCGCGCGACGGGCTTCCCGCGTACCCGGCGCCCCGGGGGCGAAACCCCGGCCCGCGCCGGGCGGCGAGCCCGGAGGGACGTCGGGAGACCGGGACCGGGGCCCGGATCGGGGGCGGTCGGTCGAGGGTTCGTGAAGCCGGCGGAGCCGGTGAC
>NZ_VKHT01000211.1 GCF_014141535.1 Streptomyces alkaliphilus
GGCACGGGGAGTCCTTCCGGTTCGGGGAGGAGGTCGCCCGGGCCGGTACTCCACGCGGAATCGCGAGAGGCCGCCCTCGGGCGGCCTCTCGCGTCATGGTGGGTGCGCGCGTGTCAGTGGGCCGCCGGGGGAGCGGTCCACCACCAGAAAAGCCTCGTCTGCGCACGCACACGGCAACCCTAGCCCCTGCCCGCCCTTCCGCACAGCCCCGCGTCGGCCACGGGGGGTCACCGTCGGCGCGCCCCGGGGGCCGGGGGACGGTGTCCCCGGCCCCGGCGGATCCCGTCTCACCCATCGGGCGCCGGGCGGGCGACCGCGGCGCGACCCCGTAACCTGGCGGTGTGACCGTGAACGCTGAGAGCAGCACATCGACCGCCTCCTCCTGGCGCGACCTCCCCGCGGCGCAGCAGCCCGAGTACCCGGATTCCGAGGCCCTGCGCGAGGTGACCGCGGACCTCGCCGGGTATCCGCCCCTCGTCTTCGCCGGTGAGTGCGACCAACTGCGCGACCGTCTGGGAGCCGTCGCCCGGGGTGAGGCGTTCCTGCTGCAGGGCGGCGACTGTGCCGAGGCATTCGACCAGGTGAGCGCGGAGCACATCCGCGCGAAGCTCAAGACGCTGTTGCAGATGAGCGCGGTGCTCACCTACGCCGCCGCCGTCCCGGTGGTCAAGGTCGGCCGCATCGCCGGTCAGTACTCCAAGCCGCGCTCGAAGGCGACGGAGGTCCGCGACGGTGTGGAGCTGCCCTCCTACCGGGGCGACTCGGTCAACGCGCCGGCCTTCACCGCCGAGGCCCGTACCCCGGACCCGGAGCGTCTGCGCCGCATGTACCACTCCTCGGCGGCGACGCTGAACCTGGTGCGCGGCTTCACCACCGGTGGTTACGCGGACCTGCGCCAGGTGCACGCCTGGAACCAGGACTTCGTGCGCACCTCCGCCTCCGGACAGCGGTACGAGGCGTTGGCCCGGGAGATCGACCGGGCGTTGAGCTTCATGAAGGCCTGCGGCGCGGACCCGGCCGAGTTCCACTCGGTGGAGTTCTACGCCTCCCACGAGGCGCTGTTGCTGGACTACGAGGCGGCGCTCACCCGGGTGGACTCGCGGACCGGCAGCCTGTACGACGTCTCCGCCCACATGATCTGGATCGGCGAGCGCACCCGGCAGTTGGACGGCGCCCACATCGAGTTCGCCTCCCGGGTGCGCAACCCGGTGGGCGTCAAGCTGGGCCCGACCACCACCCCGGAGGAGGCCCTGGCGTACATCGACCGCCTGGACCCGGATCGCGAGCCCGGCCGGCTCACCTTCATCACCCGGTACGGGGCGGGGAAGATCCGCGACCTGCTGCCCGAACTGGTGGAGAAGGTCACCGCGTCCGGGGCCCGGCCGGTGTGGGTGTGCGACCCGATGCACGGAAACACCTTCGAGGCCGCCTCGGGGCACAAGACCCGGCGCTTCGACGACGTGCTGGACGAGGTCAAGGGCTTCTTCGAGGTGCACAAGGCGCTGGGCACGCATCCGGGTGGCATCCACGTGGAGCTGACCGGCGATGACGTGACCGAGTGCGTGGGTGGTGGCGACGAGATCTTCGTCGACGACCTCCACCAGCGCTACGAGACGGCCTGTGACCCCCGGCTCAACCGCAGCCAGTCCCTGGACCTGGCCTTCCTGGTGGCGGAGATGTACCGCGACCAGTGAGGCGGGCGCGGGCCCCGATCGCGAAGGCCCCGGGGGGCGGATTGTGAGATCCGCGCCCCCGGGGCCATTCCGTGATCGGGGCCACTGTTTTTTCACCCGCCGTTCCCTCGCCGAACCCCGGCGGTGGAGGTAAGGTAAGGGTTACCTCACCACCGGGATCCGCCGGATTCCGGAGTCCGCCGTACCGCCGGTCCCCGGCCCGATCCCCGCGAGGTGACGGTGTTCGTCTGCTCGTGCTTCGGCGTCACCGAACAGCAGGTCCGCGAGCACGCCGCCGCCGGCGCGTGCACGCCCCGACAGATCGCCTCGGCGAGTGGCGCCGGTACCGACTGCGGCTCGTGCGTACGACGCATCCAGGGCATCCTCGGTCGCGGGTGTCCGCGCCGTGAGGGCTCAGGCGCCGTCGTGGCATCGGCCCTCGCCGGGGCGGCGGGACCGTCCCCGGAGTCGGTGATCCCCGGCCTTCCCTCCGCCCCGTCGTCCCGCCCGCTGCCCCTCGCCGCCTGACCGGCGGCCGGGTCAGGCCTCCGCGGGCTGCTCGATCTGCTGGGCGAGGTAGAGCGGCTCCCCGAGCTTCTCGATCAGCTCCAGTTGGGTGTCGAGGTAGTCGATGTGGTGCTCCTCGTCGGCGAGGATCGACTCGAAGATGTTGGCCGAGGTCACGTCACCCTTGGCGCGCATCACCTCGATGCCCCGACGCAGCCGGTCGATGGCCTCCACCTCGATCTCCCGGTCGGCCCGGAACATCTCGCTCACCGTCTGCCCCACCCGGACGTGGAAGAGCCGCTGGTAGTTGGGCAGGCCGTCCAGGAAGAGGATCCGGTCGGTGAGCACCTCGGCGTGCTTCATCTCGTCGAAGGACTCGGCGCGGGTGTACTTGGCCAGCTTCGTCCAGCCGTTGTTCTCCTGCATCTTGGCGTGCAGGAAGTACTGGTTGATCGCCGTCAGCTCGGCGGTCAACTGCTCGTTGAGGAATTCGATGACCTCGGGGTCACCCTGCATGACGGGCGCTCCTTTCGGAAGCGACGGGATCTTCGGCCTCTTCGGGCATCCTGGCACCCGTCGGCGGTCGCGTCCAGTAAACAAAGCCTTACCGAAGCGGAGCGGATTTCACATAATTCATGGCATTTTTCGGGCAATTCCGATCGTGGTGGTGACGCGGCGTGGCGGTTCGGGGACCCCGGGGGCGGGCCGTGCGGGGGCCGTGCCTCCGGCAGGTCACCGCGTGCCACCATGGAGCCATGGAGGGACCCGTGGAAGCAGCCGACGCGGACCCCCGGGAGGCGCCCGGGGAGCCCCTGCCGCCGGGGCAGCGCCCCGCCCGGGGCTGGCCGACCACCCACTACGGCCCCGTACCGCGCTTCCGACCCGAGCGCTGGCGGTTCCGTGTCTTCGGTGCCACGGCCGACGGCGGACGCCACGAGTGGGACCACGACGAATTCACCGCACTGCCCCACCACACGGTCACGGCCGGCCTGGACTGCGTCACCCGCTTCAGCGTCCCGCCCTGCGAGTGGGGTGGTGTGGCGGCCCGCACCCTGCTGGAAGTGGCGCCCCCCGCGCCCGACGCGGAGCACGTCATGGTGTGGGCCGAGTACGGCTACGGGGCCAACCTCCGGATGGCCGACTTCGCCGGGGAGCGCACGCTGTTCGCCACCCACCGCGAGGGGGAGCCGATCACCGTCGAGCACGGCTTCCCGGTCCGGCTCATCGTGCCCGGACTCTACGCCTGGAAGGGCCCCAAATGGGTGCGCGGGGTGGAGTACATGACCGAGGACCGCCGCGGCTTCTGGGAGGAGCGCGGCTACCACAACCGGGGCGAGGTGCGGCGCGAGCAGCGCTACTCCCACCAGGAGGACCCGGGCGACGGCCCGGGATGACGGGCGCCCCGGGGAGTTCCCGGCACCCCGATCAGCCGCCGGTTCCGTCGGCCGGGCGCGAGGCCGGGCGCGAGGTCGAGCGGGAACCGCCGGTCCGGCGCGGCGGGTGCTCCTCGCGCGGCACCGGCGCGGGCATCCGACCGGCGCGCATCTCCCGCAGCCGCGCCACGTCCCCGGCGTGCCCCTCCGGCCCACCGGGCGTCTCGATGACCAGTGGCACCCCCTCGGTCGCCGGGTGGGCCAGCAGCTCGGCGAAGGCGGGGTCACCGATGTGGCCGCGTCCGATCCGGGCGTGCCGGTCACGGCGGGAGCCGCGCGGGGCGGCCGAGTCGTTGGCGTGGATCAAGCGCAACCGGCCCGGCCCCACCGCCTCCTCCAGCGCGGCGAGCATCCGGCCGACACCACCGGGCCGGTCCAGATCGTGGCCGGCGGCGAAGACGTGGCAGGTGTCCAGGCACACCCCCACCCGGGGATGGTGGTCCAGCGCCGCGAGGTAGGGGCCCAGCTCCTCCACCAGGGAGCACACCGAGGAGCCCTGCCCGGCGGTGGGCTCCAACAACAGCATCGGGCCGTCCGGTCCCCCGGGCTCCTCCTCCAGCAGCGGCAGCAGGCGTTCGCGCACGGCGGCGAGTCCGGTCGCCCGGTCGCGCCCGCCGGTGGCCGAACCGGTGTGCACCACGACCCCGAGGGTGCCGATGGCGGCGCCCCGCCGCAGCGAGTGCCGCAACGAGACCACCGACCGCTCACCGGTCGTCCCGTCGTGCGAGGCCGGGTTGATCAGGTAGGGGGCGTGCACGAAGACCGCCAGGCCCTCCGCCGCGCAGCCGGCGCGGAACTCCTCGTCCTGCGCCGGGTCGCCGGTCGGCGTCGCCCAGCCGCGTGGGTTGGCGACGAACACCTGCACCGCCTCGGCCCCCATCCGCCGGGCGTACGCCAGGCCGGTGCGGGCCAGTCCGCCGGCCACCGGAACGTGCCCGCCCAGCGGGTTGCGGCGCCGAGCCGGGTCCCCGGGATCGGCCGGACGGGCGTCGACCGGCGCATCACCGGTGGCCGTGGACGGGGGCACCACGGCGGGTGCCCCTCCTTCACCGGAGGTCGCGGGAGGCGGGGAGGAGATCATGGGACACCAGACTGCCAGGGCGCTCCCGGCATCCGATACCGCGGGGTCCGCGGCATGGACGCCTCCTCGGCGTCCGGGGAGGGGAGGGCCCCGAACCGCCTCCGGGAACGCCGGGGCCCGGTTCCCTCACCTCCGCCCCGGATGCCCCGCATGCACCGGGAGCGGGGAGTGACGTCCCACGGTCGCCACCACACCGAGGGCGAACACCGTCCCCGTAGCGATCCACGCCACCGGGTCGGTCGCGTCCCGCAGGACCACGGTCCACGGGTACGGATGGAGGTCGTTGCCGTACCCCACCAGGGTGACCAGGACCAGCCACCCCACGCACACCACACCGGAGACCGTCGAACCCGCCATCGCCCCGACCGTCATCCTCGTGCACGGCGTCGATGGCCGGGGGATGAGACCGGGCCATCCTCGTTCCCCGGGATGCGAAGAGCTTCTCCGTCGACACGGAAACGGGGCCCGGCCCGAACGCTCCTGGCGTTCGGGCCGGCCCCGTGCGATCACCACCGGCCGGTACCGTCACCCGCCGCCGGTCGGCGGGGTCGGGTGGACCGGATGTCGTGACCCGGTGAAACGGCTCAGTACGGGCCGTTGACGTTGTCGATCGAGCCGTAGCGGTGGGCGGCGTAGTTGGCCGCCGCCACCAGGTTGGCCACCGGGTCGTACAGGTCGTACGGCGTGCCCGGCACGTGGTAGGCGTCGAAGGTCGGCTGGATGACCTGGAGCAGACCGATCGACGGGGTGCCGTTCTGCGCGTTGATGTCCCACAGGTTGATGGCGTCGGGATTGCCGCTGGACTCCCGCATGATGTTGCGGTGCAGGCCCTCGTAGGTACCGGGTATGCCGTGGAAGGCCATGATGTCCAGCGCCTCGCGGATCCAGCCGTCCAGGTCGTCGGTGTAGACCTTGTAGCCCTCGGCGTCCGTGGCCACACCGGTGGACACCGTCGTGGCCGCGGCCGTCGGGGCGCTCGTCGTCACCGCGGTCGCCGTGCCCGGGGCCTCACGCGACGCGGAGCGGTCCGCCGCCCGCTCGGCCTCCTCGGCGGCCCGTGCCTCCTCGGCCGCGACACGGGCCTCCTCCGCCTCCCTGGCCTCCTCGGCCTCGCGGTGGGCGACCGCGTCGGCGTGCGCGATCACCGCGTGCCGTTCGACGGCGTGCTCCCGGACGCCGGCCGTCCACTGCCGCTCCACCGCCTCGCGGTGCTCCGCGATCGCTCCGTCGTCCACCAGCGCCACGGCCACCGGGGAGGTGGCCACGGGCTCGGCGGCGGTCGCGTTCGCCCCCGCCGGGAGCAGGGGAACGGTCAGGGCCAGGGCCGCCGCGCCCAGGGCGCTCACGGCCGTCACCCGGCCCCTGCCGGTCACGGCCGTGACCGCGGGAATGCCGGGGAGGCCGGGAGTGCGCCGGTGTCGCGGGAAGCGATGAGCGGGCATGGGGGGTTACCTCGTGTTCGTCGCGTTCGGGGATGCGCCGGGAGGTCCCGGCGACGTCGCGAGGAATTGGTAACAGTGCCCCCAAGAGGCGGTAAAGCGGACTTTTTACTACGCGTGATAGTGGTCCCGGCGGGGCCGGGGGTGTCCCGGGAGGG
>NZ_VKHT01000212.1 GCF_014141535.1 Streptomyces alkaliphilus
GAGGGACGGGTGGGCAACAGCAACAACTCGTCCCCGTCGGGGTGGACCCGGCTGAAGGCGGCGACACCGGGTGCGGCGAAGGCGATGCGGAAGACCAGGCCGGGGCCGAGGTCGAACAGGTCGGTGCGCTCCGCCGAGGTGTGGCGGCACCAGGCGGTGTTGGTCCACTCCGGCCACCCCGTCGGTTCCGCCGGGCCCCCGCGCACCACCGACCAGACGCGGTCGGTGCCCGGTTCGGGGCGCAGGTAGTGGCCCCGTCCCGTGGTGCCCCACGCCAGCGGTGGTTCCGCGACCAGTCGGTCGCCGAGCACGCGGGCGCGGTGCACCCCGTCCCCACAGGCGGTCAGCACCCTTGCGACCGTGGGGTCCGACGGGTCGTCGGCGTCTCCCAACCCGTCGTCGGGCAGCGGGATCCGGTGGATCGGCTCCACCCGGGGAGAACCGGTGGGCGCCGTCCACAGATCGTCCAGACGGTGCAGGTCCAGTGAGCCCGGGGCGCGGCGTCGCAGTACCAGGCGGGGTGCCCCGTCGGGAAAGTGCCCCCCGCCGATCACCCCCACTCCCGGTTCATCGGGACGGGTGCGCACCCGCACACCGCGTCCCGAGGTGGTGTCCACCACCGTCACCAGATCGTTCCACGGCTCCTCGTTCAGGCCGAGCCCGGCGCCCACCACCAGATACCGCCCCTCCGGATCGGCGGCCACCTGCTCGGCGGGGACGGCCACCGACACCCGACTCACGGGCATCGGGCGGCCGGTGAGCGCGGCGAGCGGGTCCAGCAGCAGCACCTCACCGGCGCGTTCGTCCACGCAGGCGACCCGGCCGTCGGGGAGCACGAGGAATCCGGCGTGCTCGGAGACGTGACAGCCGGTCAGGCGGGCGACCTCCCGTGCTTCCACTCCTTTTCCCGGGCTTCCCGACCCCTCCGAGAGGGCCAGCACCAGCAGGGTTCCGGCCACATGGTCGGCGACCAACAGGGCGGCGTCCCCCGACGGCTTTCCCGGCGGGTTCGCGGTGGGCGCGGTGCTCGTGGACGCGGCGGGAGTGGTGGTCATCGCTGTCCCTGGGATCGCCGACATACGGAGTACTGCAAATGATAATCATGTATAGACTGTGCCGGGGGGCCGGGTGTCGACCCGGAGTCGTCGGACGGCATGTGCCCGTCCCCGTCCCGCTCGTGCCCGTCGGGCCGTGCCCGACGCCCGACGGGGGCGCCGCCGTTCCCGCGCGGCGTGACACCGCCGCGCCCCGACACCGCCGACACGAGACGAGCCGAGAGACGACCATGCCGTTCACGCCGTTCACGCCGTTCACCCCGCACCCCGGATCCCTCCTCCCGATGTCGTCCGAGACCCCGGGGGCCCCCGCTCCCACCGCTCGGCGGGTGACCCGGCGCGGGGTGCGGGCGCTCGCGGTCGCGGGTGCGGCCGCGCTCCTGCTCGGTGCCTGTGCGGGCGGGGACGCCACGGAGGCGGCATCCGACGCCGAGGGCACCCCGGCCGCGGACACCGGGACCACGGACGACGGTCGCTCCGCCGCCGACATCACCGTCGAACCGATCGAGCCCGCCCGGGAGATCACCGACGCGCACGGCACCACGGTCGCCACGGAGGCCGAACCCGAGCGGATCGTCTGCCTGGTGGCCCTGTGCGACGACATGCTGACCGAGTTGGGCATCGTTCCGGTGGCCACCAACAGCGAACTCCTGGCACACCCCGAATTCCTGGGGCCGGAGGCGGCTGCCGAGGTGCCGGTCGTCCCCGGCGGGTTCATCGCCCCCGAGCCCGAGGCGATCCTCTCCCACCGTCCCGACCTGGTGATCGGTCTGGAGGACACCCACGGCCGGCTCGCACCCGCGCTGGAGGACGCCACCGTCTTCTGGACCGTCCAGCCGGAGAACTGGCAGGACAGCATCGCCTACCTGCGCGACCTCGCCGCCCTGACCGGCCGCACCGACGAGGCCGAGGAGGCCGAACTGGCCTTCCGCACCCGCCTGGCCGAGGCCGAGGCCGAGCCGAGCGACCGCACGGCCCTGATCATCTACGGAAGTGACGAGAACTTCGGCGTCGCCGCTCCCGGCACGGACGTGGCCGCCGGCCTCTTCCCCGGTATCGCGCACTACCCGTGGGAGTCGCGCGGCATCGAGGGCACCTACAGCCTGGAGGAGATCCTGGCCGAGGACGTCGACGTGCTGTTCGTCGAGACCCTGTCCTTCGGCGGTGACGACGCCCCGCTCTCCGAGGTGTTCGCGGGTAATCCGCTGTGGGAGAGCCTGACCGCGGTCCGGGAGGGCGAGGTGCACGAGGTGGACCCGGAGGTCTGGGCCAAGGGACGCGGCACCCGCTCCCTGGGCATCGTCCTCGACGAGGCCACGGCACTTCTGTGAGCCCCAGCGTCCGCCCCGGGCGCCCGGGGCGGAACGCCCGGGGCGCCGCCGCGCTCGTCGTCACCGCGCTGATCCTCGGCGCGGGCCTCGCCGCCCTGTGTCTGGGCACCCCGGTGGTTTCGCCGACCGACCTGCCCGGTCTGCTCACCGGCGGCGGGGACGACCCGCGCGTCGCCGTGGTGGTCGGCCAACTCCGTCTTCCCCGGGTGGTGTTGGCCCTCCTGGCGGGGGCCTGCCTGGGAGCTGCCGGGCTGGTGCTCCAGGAGGCGCTGCGCAACCCGCTCGCGGTCCCCGAGATGCTCGGGGTCTCCGCGGGCGCCGCGCTCGGGGTGGCTGTTCCGCTGGTCCTCTCGCTCTCCCTGCCCGCCCTGCTGGTGCCCTCCCTCGCCCTCGTCGGGGCAGCGCTCGGTGGGGCACTGACCCTTGCCGCGGCGGGGTTCGGACGCAGCCCCTCGGCCGTGCTGCTCACCGGGGCCGCCGTCACCGCCGCGCTGCAGGCGGCCCTGCTGGTGGTGATGGTGATGGCCGATCAGCTCAGTCTGCAGATCATCTACCGCTACCTGCTCGGGTCGCTGTCCGCCCGGACCTGGGAGCACGTGGGCGGGGTGTGGCCGTGGCTGGTGCTCGCCGTACCGGCACTCGTGCTGTGCGCCCCCGTGCTGTCGGTGCTGAGGCTGGGCGACGACGACGCCTCCGCACTGGGGGTGCGGGTGCGCAGGGCCCGCCTGATGGCGCTCGGGGTGGTCGTCGTGCTCATCGCCCCGGTGGTGGCGGTCTGCGGACCGGTGGCCTGGGTCGGCTTCCTGGCCCCGCAGATCGCCCGTCGCCTCGATCCGACGGGGCACGCGGTGCGCTGGTTGCCCTGGTCGATCGCCTGGGGGGCCGCGATCGTCCTGGTCGCGGATCTGCCGGCACGACTGGCGCTGGCACCGGTGGAGACCCCCGTGGGGGCCTGGACGGCCCTGGTGGGCGTACCGGTGGGACTTCTGTTGCTGCGCTCCGGGCGGGGGTCCGAGCGGCGGCGCACCGGTCCGGTGTCGCGGAAGGACGGCCCTCCGGGGACCGTTCCGCTCCCGCGTGTCCCGGTCGAAGCGGTGCGGGACACCTCCCGGGAGGAGGCGCGATGAGTTCCGACACGGTCGTTCCGACCCCCGCCGGGCGTCGTGCGGGGAGGTCGCCCCGGCTCCCGGCTCCGCGTTCCCCGCTCCCGCGACTGGTGCTGCTGCTCCTGGTGGTGCTCGCGGTGGCGGTCGCCGATGTGCTGGCCGGTCGGGCGGTCACCCCCGCCGGGGTGTGGGAGGTGCTCCTCGGTGGGGGCGACGCGTTGGACCGCCATGTGGTGCTGAACCTCCGGGTACCCCGGATGCTCGTCGCCCTCGTGGCGGGGGCCTGCCTGGCGGTGGCCGGATTGCTGCTGCAGTCCGCCCTGCGCAATCCGTTGGCCGGGCCGGAGGTCACCGGGGTGACCCCCGGGGCGGTGCTGGGGGCGGTGGTGGCCACCGGCTTCGGCCTCGCCGATCGTCAGTCGCCGTTGGCGGTGGTGGTCGCCGCCTGTCTCGGTGGTCTGTTCGGCGCGGGTCTGCTGTGGGTGCTCACGGGGCGCCGGCGCGACGACCCCACCGAGACCGCCGTGCACGGGGTGCTGGTCTCCGCCGTGCTGGGCGGGCTGACCGCCATGGTGTTGTTGGTGGCGCCCGGCGAACTGGGTTCGGTGGTCCAGTGGTTGATCGGCACCACCGAGGGACGGGTGTGGCAGCACTGGAACCTTTTGTGGCCGTGGGCGTTGTGCTGGGGCGTCGCCGCCTGGCTGTTGGCCGGCCCGCTCACCCTGTTGCGCTGCGGCGAGGACCAGGCGGCCGAGGCCGGTCTGGACACCGCGAGGGCCCGGGGCGCGGCCCTGGTCTGTGCGGTGGCCCTGGCCGCCGGGGCGGTCTCGACCGTCGGGGCGCTGGGGTTCGTCGGACTCCTCGTGCCGCACCTGGCCCTGGCGCTGTTCGGCGCCGATCTGCGGATCACGGTGCCGGGTGCGGCGCTGGCCGGAGCGGCGGTCGTGGGTGGGGCGGACGCCCTGGCGCAGGTCGGCGGACGGGGCCTGGCGGTCCTCTGGGACGCCGATCGGTTGACCCTGCCGGTGGGGGCGCTGACCACGGCGCTGGGCGCGGTGCTGCTGCTGGTGGTGGTCCGACGGTCCCCCGCACGGGACTTCTGAGGTGGGGCCGAGGGCCGGGACGGAACCGGGGAGACCCGGAAATCCGGCGGAACGGGAAGAACGGGAAGAACGGGAAAAGGGGGTCCCGGCGCACCCCGGGGAACGGCCGGGGCGGGTGCCGCGAGGGCGGTGAGGGGACACGGCGATGAGGAACGCGAAAGGGGCGACCCCCATGGAGGAGACACGGGGTCCGGCCGGGGTGCCGGGACCGGTGGGAACGGCGCCGGTGAGGGGGGTGCCCCCGGCCCCGGAGGGAGGGTCGGCCGATCGGCCCGGGCGACCGCCCGGCATCACGGTCCGGGACGTGGTGTTCGGTTATCCGGACCGCCCGGTGCTGCGCGGGGTGGATCTGCGGGTGGCACCCGGCGAGCTGACCGCGCTGATCGGGATGAACGGTTGCGGCAAGTCAACCCTGTTGCGGGTGATCGCGGGCCTGCTCCGGCCGGAGCGGGGGAGCGTGTCGTTGGGCGATGACGACCTGATGGGGATGTCCCGTCGCGAGGCGGCCCGCCGGGTGGCGTTGCTGCACCAGTCGGCACCGCCGGTGCCGGGGATGACGGTGCGCCAGTTGGTGCGCCAGGGTCGTTACGCGGCGCGCGGCCCGCTGGGCATGTTGCGGGGCGGCGACGACGCGGCGGTGACCCGGGCCCTGGCGGACACGGGGGTGACCGAGTGGGCGGAGCGCCCGGTGGACTCCCTGTCGGGGGGTGAGCGACAGCGGGTGCGGTTGGCGCTCGCGCTCGCCCGGGACACCCGGATCCTGCTGTTGGACGAGCCCACCACCTACCTGGACCTGCACCACCAGTTGGAGGTGTTGGGCACGGTGGTCCGGCTGCGGCGGGAGCGGGACCTCACGGTGGTGATGGTGCTGCACGACCTGGGCCACGCGGCGCGGTTCGCCGAGCGGATCGTGGCGCTGCGGGACGGTCGGGTGGTCGCGGACGGACCGCCGGGCGAGGTGGTGACCCCCCGTCTGCTGGCCGAGGTGCTGGACGTGGTGGGGCGGGTGAGCGTCGATCCGGTGGGCGGTTGGCCCGTGTGTCACCCCGATCACCCTCTGAACCATTGATATTGAAAATCATTTTTATTACTCTTCTGCGTGGCATCCGACCGGGTGTCAACTCGCCCTCATTACGGAGGATTCCGATGGAGCACGAGTTCGAGCAGGACCAGGTCTTCGCCCCCGTCGCCGACCCGGGCCAGCTGGCCCACCTCTCGCCCAGCCACTCCAACGCCCTCGTCGAGAACCCCTTCGAGGACACCGAGGAGTGACCGGGGCCGGGTGAACCGGCCCCCGGGGCGGCCCACCGGCCGGGGGGCCGCCCCACTCCCCGGCGGGTGCCGGGGGTCTCCTCCGCGAAGGCCCCGGCGGCACCGCACCGTGTCCATCGACCACGCCCCTTCGGGAGGTCCGCGTGCCCCGTTCCCGACTCGCCCCCGGCGTCGCCCTGGTCCGGGTACCGGGGATCGGCCCCGCCGTCCGCACCGTCGACGGAACCTTTCTGCGGGTGAACCCCGGCGGGGTCGCCGAGGAGGACCTCGTCGCCGCGCTGCGGACCCCCGGGGATCCCACGGACCCCGCCGTCGCCCGACTGCTCCGCGCCTTCGAACGGGCCGGATACCTGGCACCCCGGAACCCCGGTGATCCCACCGACCCCGCGGTCCCGACGGAATCGGCACCCCCGGTT
>NZ_VKHT01000213.1 GCF_014141535.1 Streptomyces alkaliphilus
GTCCCATCCCGGCTCAGGAGCCGCCGGGAGCGGGGAGGGCGTGGGCGAGGGGATCGGTCAGGAGGTGGGTGAAGGCGAGTTCGGCCGCGCCGGTGAGGAGGGTGCGATCGCCGAGCCGGCAGACCCGGAAGCGGGCGACCTCCCGGGACGCGGGCAGGGCGTGCGTGTTGACGCGGCTGCGGATGTGGGCGGCGGTGCCGAGGTAGATCTCCGGCAGCGTGCCGCCGAAGATGATCAGGGCCGGGTTGTAGAGGTTGATCAGGTTGACGATGCCCACGGCGAGCCAGTCCCCGACGGTGTGCAGGGCGGTGCGCGCCGTCACGTCGCCCCGATCGGCGGCGTCGACGACGGCTCGGATCCCGGCGCGGCCGGTGGCGGCGCCGACGGGTCGACGGGCGGCCTCCAGGAGCGCGTTCTGGCCGGCCTCCGCCTCCAGGCAGCCCCGGGAACCGCAGGAGCAGGGTCTGCCGCCCCGGGGGTTGACCAGCATGTGGCCGACCTCGCCGCCGTAGCCGCTGTGGCCGCGCAGCAGCCGGCCGCCTGAGATGACGCCGCCGCCGATCCCGATGTCGCCGTGGAGATAGACGAGGTCCTGGCAGCCGATCCCGGCACCGCGACGGTGTTCGGCGAGGGCGCCGAGGTTCGACTCGTTGTCCAGCAGGACGGGCAGGCCGAGACCGAGGCGGCGCGTGAGGTCCTCGGCGAACCCCTCCTGCGTCCAGCCGATGTTGAAGGCCGAGCGGACGAGGCCGTCGGGGTGGCGGATCATGCCCCGCACCGCCGCCCCGGCGCCGACGCAGACGGCGCCGGGCGGCGCCGTGTCCCGCATCTCCGCCGCGAAGCCGGCCAGCGTGGCGGCGGTCTCCCCGGGGTGCAGGCCGATCCGGGGGGCGACCGTCTCCCGGTGGTCCAGGAAGGCGCCGCCGAGCCCGATGCGGGCGGCGGCGAGGTAGTCGACACCCACGTCGAAGGCGAACACGTAGCGGTTGACGGACTCGGGCCGGACGACCAGGGACGGCCGGCCGGCCCGGCCCGTCTCCCGGGGCAGCTCCTCACGGACCAGGCCGGCCGTGGTGAGCTCGGTGACCAGCGCCATGATGGTGCTGCGGTTGAGCCCCATGCGGTCCGCGAGCACGGCCCGGGAGGCGGGACCGCCGAGGTGGACGTGCCGCAGCAGAGTGCTGAGGTTCTGCCGGCGGATCTCCTCCTGGGAGGGACCGGCCTTCATCATGCTCCGCCCTCATCGTCGTACGGCACGGCGGCGGGAAACGGCGTCCACACCCGCGGCGACCAGCAGCACCGAACCGGTGACGGCGTACTTGACACCGGAGCTGTACCCCATCAGTCCCATGCCGTTCTGGATGACGGCGACCACCATACCGCCCAGTACGGCGTTGATCAGGCGTCCCCTGCCGCCGAACAGGCTGGTTCCCCCGATGACGGCGGCGCCGACGGCCAGCAACAGCACGTTGCTGCCTCCGGTGTTGGGGTCCACCGAGTGGCCTCGGGAGGCGGCGATGATGCCGCCGACCGCCGCCAGCGAGGAGCAGATGACGAACGCGGAGACCCGTATCGCGGTGACGTTGATGCCGGCCCGGCGGGCCGCCTCCTGACTGCCGCCGACGGCGTAGATGTGCAGCCCGAAGGCGGTCCGGCGGAGCACGAAGGTGCCGATGACGAGCAGCACGACGATGACCGGAACCACGATCGGCACGCCCTTGACGGAGTCGACCACGAGGGAGCGGCTGCGCTCCTGGTTGAGCAGGTGGACGGCGATGCCGCCGAGGACGGCGAGGCCGCCGATCCGCGCCGCGACCAGGACGGGCGGAGCAGTGGTCAGGCCGCGCCGCCGGCGGTTGCGCATCTGCCGCAACTGCACCGCCGCGAACCCGCCGACGCCGATGCCGAGCATCGCCCAGCCCAGGACGGGTGGCAGGTTGTCGTTGGCGATGGCGAGGATGACCGGGTCGTTGATGGAGATGTTGGTGCCCTCCTCCAGGAGCATCAACACGATGCCCTGGAAGGCGAGGAAGGCCGCGAGGGTGACCACGAAGGACGGTATGCCGATCCGGGCCACCAGTACTCCCAGCACCAGGCCGATGAGCATGCCGGTGAGCACGGCGGCGAGCACGGCGGAGTACCAGGGCCATCCCTGGTCGGTGAGCATGACGGCCAGGACGGCGGCGCAGACGCCGCTGGCGAAGCCCGCGGACAGGTCGATCTCGCCCAGCAGCAGCACGAACACCAGGCCCATGGCGATGGCGATGCTGCCCGCTCCCTGGGTGAGGAGGTTCGCGAAGTTGAGGTTGGACAGGAAGACCGGGCGCATGATCGCGAAGATCACGCAGAGCGCGACGAGGCCGAGGATGGCCGGCAGCGAACCCAACTCCCCGCCCCGCAGCCGGTCCAGGTAGTCGCGGCCGACGGCGCGGATGCCGTCGACGGTCGAGGGCGGCTGCTCGGCGGTCTTCTCGGGGTGGAGGGCGGTGGTCATGGGGTGGCTCCGTTGGTGGTGGCGAGGCCCAGATCCCCGCTGCGGCCGGAAGTGATGAGTTCGACGACCTGTGATTGGGTGACGTCGGTCGTCCTGACCTGTGCCGCCATCCGGCCCAGGTAGAGGGCCGCGATCCGGTCGGAGACCGCGAACACGTCGTTGAGGTTGTGGGAGATCAGCACGACGGTCAGGCCGTTGTCGGCCAGCCGCCGGACCAGTTCGAGGACCTGGGCGGTCTGGGCGACGCCGAGGGCGGCGGTCGGCTCGTCGAGGATGACGACCTTGCCGTTCCACAGCACCGCCTTGGCGATGGCCACGGTCTGCCGCTGGCCGCCCGAGAGGTGGGAGACCTGTTGGCGGACGGACTTGACGGTCCGTACCGAGAGTCCGGCGAGGGTCCGGGCCGCCATCTCCTCCATGGTGGCCTCGTCCAGGATCGGGCCGCGGCGCTTCTCCCGGCCCAGGAACATGTTCTGCACGATGTCGAGGTTGTCGCACAGCGCCAGGTCCTGGTACACGATCTCGACGCCCAGCGCGGCCGCGTCCCGGGGCCCGTTCACCTGGACGCGTCTGCCCTCGAACCGGTACTCGCCGGCGTCGAAGGAGTGAATGCCGCCGATGCACTTGACCAGGGTGGACTTGCCGGCGCCGTTGTCCCCGACGAGGGCGGTCACCTCGCCCGGGTAGGCGCTGAACGCCACGTCGTGCAGGACCTGGACCGGTCCGAAGCTCTTGTCGATCCCGCGCAGTTCGAGGATCGGGGTCACCGTCATGGGAGGGGACTCCTCGGGTCGTGGAGGGGCCGCGGGTCCCGGGCCCGTTGGCGGGACCCGCGGCGTGCCGGGGGTCTCCCGGCGTTCGGAGGGGTGTCAGTTGATGCCGGCCTCTTCGCACAGGGCGGCGTAATCCCCCGTGCACAGCTCCTCCTTGGTGACGTAGCCGTCCTCGACGACGTCCTTGACGTTGTCGCGGAAGATGGCCTCCGGGCTCTCCAGCACGGACGGCACGTCCCGGTCGCCCTCCGGGTCGTGGACGGTCGCGTTGGTCTCGGCCTCCTCGCCCCTGGCCAGGGACACGGCGAGCCGGACGGCCGCCTCGGCCTCCTTCTTGACCGCCTTGTAGACCGTCATGCACTGGTCACCGGCGAGGATGTTCTGCAGGCCCTGGACGGTGGCGTCCTGCCCGGTGACGGGCACCTCACCGTTGCGGTTCTGCTTGCGCAGTACGGCGATGGCGGCGTTGCCCAGGCCGTCGTTGGCGGCGAGCACGCCGTTGATTCCGGGCTCGCTGGTGAGCATTTGCTCGAAGATGGTGGCGGCCTCGGCGTTGTCCCAGTCGGGGACGGACTGGTCGGGTCCCTTGGTGTAGTCGCCGGAGTCGTACTTCGGGTTCAGCACGCCGTTGTAACCCTCGGCGAAGAGCAGGGCGTTGTTGTCGGTCGGGGAACCGTTGAGGGTGGCGACGAGCGGCTGCTCCACGCCCTTCTCCTCCAGGCAGGCCGCCAGGCCCTCGCCCTGCAACCTGCCGACCTCGGTGTTGTCGAAGCTGACGTAGTACTGGGCGGAGCCGCCGAGGGTGAGTCGGTCGTAGTCGATGGTCGCCACGCCCTGCGACTTGGCCTTGTCCAGGACGGCCTTGCCCGTTCCGCTGTCCAGGTTGACGATCATCAGGACGTTGACCCCGTTGGTGATCATCTGGTCGGCGATGGTCTGGAAGTCCTGCTTGTCGCCCTGCGCGTTCTGGATGTCGTACTCGACTCCGGCGGCCTCGAACGCCTCGGCGAGGTACTTGCGGTCCGCGGTCTCCCAGCGGGCCGACGACTTGCTGTCCGGCAGGATCACGCCGATCCTCGGCGTCGCGCCGTCCGAGCCGGTGCCGCCGCCGTCGTCCGAGGAGGAGTCCCCGCAGGCGGTGAGCGAGGCGAGCAGGGTCGCGGAGGCGACGCCGAGGAGGATTCCCTTGCGCATGGGCAGGGTCCTTTCTGAGGGGTACGACGGAGAGCGCCCGTCCGACGGATGCTCCGTCGGCGAGAGAAATCAGCGGTAAGTGCGCACTTGACCGAACTGCGGGTCCGTGACCGATCCACCCGGTTGAATGTTGTGAGCGGGAACGTATTGCCGGGCGGAGCGGCTGCACCAGCCCCGGGTACGGAAAATTTGTTGCGAGCGATAACAATCGGATGACGTCCCGACACGGAGCCTCCGCGACCATCGACCCGCCCCCTCGCCCCACCTCGGCACAAGCCTCGGGCGGGGCCGTGAACAGGCCCATCGACGGAACATCGACAGCACGTCGCCCGGTACCGCCCGGTACCGCCCGGAAGGGCTCCGGCGCCGGGGCTCCGTGGTGGTCACCCCGCTCGGTCGGCCCCGGCCCGGCGGGTGCCCGGGATGCCCGGGACGCCCCCGGCATTCGGAAGCGCCCGGGCACCTCGTTCCGCGTGAGCGGCCCCGGTCGGGGCGCGGGAGCCGGTCCCGGGCCCCGCGGCGGGGTCACGTGCCACCGGCTCCGGGGAGCCGGCGGGCGTGGCACCGGCCGGGGAAACCCGGAAACCGGGGAAACCGGGGAAACCGGGGAAACCGGGGAAACCGGGGAAAGGGGTCTCCGGCTCGCCCTCGACGGAGTCCGTCACGAACCGCGCTGCCGCATGTGGGGAGTCACCGGTCGTGCCGTCCTCGGAACGGGAGTGGCCCTCCGGCGGATGGGAAACGGAGGGTGGGACTTTCCCACCCGCGCGGGCCGGTCGCCACGCCCGGAGCGGGCACGGGGCATCGAGCCCTCAGCGCCGCTCCCCCGCCACCTCCCCGATCTCCTGTTCCGTCCAGATGGTCTTGCCGGTGGGGGTGTAGCGGCTGCCCCAGCGGTGGGCGAGCTGGGCGACCAGGAAGAGACCGCGTCCCCCCTCGTCGGACAGGCGGGCCCGGCGCAGGTGGGGCTGGGTCTGGCTGGGATCGGAGACCTCGCAGATCAGCCGCCGGTCCCGGGTCAGGCGCAGTCCCACGGGACCCCCCGCGTAGCGGATGGCGTTGGTGACCAACTCGCTCACGATCAACTCGGTGGCGAAGACCTGCTCATCCAGGCCCCATGCGGTCAGTTTCTCGCAGGCCAGGGCGCGGACGCGGGCCACCTGGCCGGGATCGGCCGGCAGCTCCCAGAAGGCCGTGTCCTCGGGCGGCACGGCCCGAACGGTGGCCAACAACACCGCCAGATCCTCCGTACGGTGCCGCCCGCGCAGCCGGGTCAGGATGTGCCGGGCCGGGTCGGACGGCGGCTCGCCGGCCTCGGCGGCGGCGAGCGCCAGTTCCCTCAGCCAGGACGGGCCCCGGCCGTCGTCGGCCGGAGCGGGGCCGGGCTCCCCGCTGTGGAAGGCGAGCACATCGCCCGGTGACAGACGTAGCTCGACCGGTTCGAAGGGCTCTCCGCCACCGCCCAACGGCGGCCCGGGCCGAAAGTCCACCGACGACACCTCCCCGCCGCGCGCCTTGGCCAACAGCGGCGGCGGGTGGCCGGCGCCGGCGATCAGGCACTGACCGGTGATCGGGCAATAGGTGGCGTAGAGGCAGGTGGCTCCGGTCAGGGAACCGGCTCCGACCGTCCCCTCGCCCCCCTCGTCCTCCCCGAAACGCCGCACCAGGTCGTCCAGGTGACTCAGCAGCTCGTCGGGGGCGGGGTCCAGATCGGCCAGGGTCTGCACCTGTATCTTATAAACATCTTCAAGCCCACGAGACTTGCATAGAAAT
>NZ_VKHT01000214.1 GCF_014141535.1 Streptomyces alkaliphilus
GGGTGCGGCCCACCGCGGTGGGCCGCACCCCCTCCTCCGAACACTCCGATTTTTCCGGAGGTTGAACCTCAGGCGCTTTGTCGACCCTGGCGCGGAACGAGCACCGAGGGGGTGGTCTCGGAGCGGGGGGCGAGCCCCAACTCGGCGGCCCGAACCCCGGCCTGGAAGCGGGAGGTGGCACCCAGCACCCGCATGATCTCGGAGACGTACCTGCGGTAGGTCCGCACCGAGACCGCCAGGTCCCGGGCGGCGACCTCATCCGTCACCCCGAGTTGGAGCTGTTCGAGGATGCGGCGGACGGTCTCGGTCCGTTCCCGCCCCCCGAAACCGAGCTCCCCCTCGGGCAGCGGCACCGCGTTGCGCCACACACCTCGGAAGAGGGTGTGCAGGCTGTTGATGACGCCCGGGGCCCGGACCAGGGAGGCCCGGCTGCCCGTCGTCGAATCGGTGTGGAGCAACGCGACGCGCTCATCGACGATCATGGCCGCCACGGTCGACATCCGCGCGACCCTGATGGCACCGGACCAACCGGGGGCCTCCCGACACGAGATCACCTCGTCGAGCGTGTGCCGGCCGCACAACAGCCGCACCTCCAGCGGGGCGTCCCGGCACTCCAACCGCCGGCGCAGCATGGCCGCCATGGCCGCGGCCTGCGCGCTGTCGGTGGAGACCACCATGTCGACGCGGTGCTCGGCCCGCGTGACCAGTTCCCTCAGCGAGGTCGTCAGGGTGTCCCCGTCGACCTCGGAGACCAGGTCCAGGCTGGAGAGCAGGCTGCGGTGCCGGACCACCAGGTCCTCGATGCGGCCCCGGATCTCCAACATCGCCTGTTCGAGTTCGTCCCCCCGCTCCTCCGGGGGGAGTCGGTGGTCGCGGGCCCTCCCTGTAGACGGTCTCTCGACAGCATCGGTTTCGCGCACCCTGTACTCCCCATGTGTCGTCCCTCCATCACCCCCCTGGACGCTCGAACCGATCGGTCAGGTTCGATCCGTTTCACTCAGCAGCCCGAGTTCGACCGCGCGCATCCCCGCCTGGAAGCGGGAGGTGGCCCCCAGAACATGCATGATCTTCGCGACGTGGCGCCGGTAGGTCCGCAGGGACATCCCCAGGTCGGCGGCGGCGACCTCGTCGATGGCCCCGGTCCGCAGCTGCCACAGGACACGGCGGACCTCGGGGCCACGGATCCACTGCCACTGCCGCTGATACCCCACCGGCTCCCGGGCGGCGTGCCAGGTGCCCGCCATTAATTGGTCGAGCGTCCGTACGAGGGCGGGATCCTCGGTGATCATCCCGAGCGTCTCGGACCGGCCCGTGTCGCAGGACACCAGGGCCACCCGGCCGTCCACGATCAGCACGTTCCGCACCTCCCCGCCGGCCACCCGGACCTCCCAGGGCACCTCCCTCCTGCTCACGGACCAGATCTCCTCGCCGCTGAGCGCCCCCGCCGCGTACAGCATCCGCACCCGCACCCCGCGTCGCCCCGCGTCGCGCAGCGCGTTGATGGCGGCTCCGGTGTGCCCGGTCGTCGCCCCGTGTCCGGGCGCGGAGCGGCTGACGGAATGGCGGGCGCCGTCGGCGAGCTCGCACACGGCCTCCCGCACCGCCCCCTCGCCGGACAGCGGGACGAACGAACTGCGGGTGGACCCGCCCCGGTGCAGCGAGACCATGGAGTCGATGAGCTGATGGGCCCGTAGAAGCGCCGCCTCGAGTTCGCCCTCGGGGGCTCGGGGACCGTCGACGATCAACGACAAACCGGGAGTTTCCACTATCGCTCTGCCTCACACCAGGACGCTACGACCACATACGGAAAAGAAATCACGGTTGAATTAATGGCGAACCCGCGAGTTCACCACGCATTGTCGAATCCCGACCCCTCAACCGATCGATAGCCATCAGGCGATCCCGACCATAGTTCGCCGGCTCCGAGGCAGTCAACAACTCGTCACGCACGCGATTCGACCCCCCTCGTCGAACCGAAGCCCCAGCACAGGTTTATTTTTTGACTATCCCTTCGCGGAGAGAAGCGGCCGCTCAACCAGCTTTTCAACAACCTGCAAGCGGGGGCCTTCCCCGGGTACGGCGGGGGCATCCTGTTCCGCATTGCCCACCCGGTGGGTGCCCGGGTGTCGCCATATCCGGAGAGGGCCCCCACCTCCCCGCACCCACCCGATGTCCGATTTCCCCCATGTCGCCGTTGACTCCGTCGAGGGGGCGGCACTCCCCGGGCCGACGGCGACGGCGACCGGCGACGCACCGGGGAGAGGCGCCCGGTAGAGAGCGGTGAGGAGGAGTGTTCGCGACCCGCCCCGGCCGGGTGTCGATTTTCCACAGGACCGGACCAATAGCGCCTTGACGGTCCACGCCTCCGGTGGCCGCCGGCCGGTGGAACGCCCGGGCCCGTTCGGTCGCCGGCGTCGGGGCGGGCACCACCGGACGAACGGTTTCCGGCCCCGACCCACCGAACCATCACGAAACGTGACGAACTGTCACGAAATGCCACGGAAATCAACCCAGAAAAGAGAACGAGCATGTTCGGAAGGATCGGGCGGT
The DNA here is from genome assembly GCF_014141535.1 of Streptomyces alkaliphilus. GTDB lineage: Bacteria > Actinomycetota > Actinomycetes > Streptomycetales > Streptomycetaceae > Streptomyces > Streptomyces alkaliphilus. Next base: position 2,551 of record NZ_VKHT01000214.1, read on the forward strand.
ACGTCGTCCACCGGCCCTGGCGAACCATCGCCGTATGGATCTTCGCCGCCGTGGCACTCACCGTCCTCGCCCCGCCGCTGCCGGCCACCAGCAACGAGGCGGACTTCCTGCCCTCCGACTACGACTCGGTGCGCGCCGGGGAACTCCAGGAGAGGGCGTTCCCCGGGAGTGAACGGCCGGCCGCGCTGATGGTCTTCGGCCGCACCGACGGGGAACCCCTGGGCCCGGCCGATCGGGCGGAGATCTCCGAGATCGCCGGGGCCCTGCACGCCATGGAGTATCCGCTGGTGGCCGAGGTGACGACCGAGCCACAGGTGGTCTCCCCCGACGGGAATCTCGTCCTGGTGCCGATCCTCGCCACCGTGCAGGACCCCTTCGACGAGGAACTGGGTCGGTCCATCGGAAAGCTGCGTGAGGACGCCGGCTCGATGCTGGAGGACGGCCCCCTGAAGTTGGGGGTCACCGGCGACGCCGCGACCGGCCTGGACATCCGGGAGTCCTCCGCCGCCACCGACGCCCTGGTGATGCTCGCGACTCCCCTGCTCATCATCCTCTTCCTGCTGATCCTCTTCCGCAGTCCGCTCATCGCCCTGATGCCGGTGCTGATCATCCTGGTGGTGCTCCAGGTGGCCACCGGGCTGATCGGCGTGGCCGCCGAGCTGATGGGCATGCCCGCCGACACCTCCGCCTCCGCGATCCTCATCGTGGTGCTCTTCGGTGTGGGCACCGATTACCTGCTCTTCCTGCTCTTCCGCTATCGGGAGCAACTGCGCGCCGGCCAGGCGCCGCGCCAGGCGCTGATCCGGGCCGTCTCCCGCACCGGTTCCACCATCACCTCCGCCGCCGGGACCGAGATCGTCGCCTTCGCGGTGCTGATCTTCTCCACCCTGGGCATCCTGCGGGTGATGGGGCCGGCCCTGGCCATCGCGGTGGCCGTCACCATGGCCGCCGCCCTCACGCTCTGCCCGGCGGTCTTCTCGCTGCTGGGCACCAAGGCGTTCTGGCCCTCCACCTCGTGGCGTCGGGAGCCCCGCTCCGAGCTTCCGCGCCGGATCGGCTCGCTCGTGGCCCGGCGGCCCCTGCCCGTCGCCCTGGTCGCCGCCGGGGTTCCGGTCCTGCTGGCGCTCGGCGTCCTCGGGTTCCGCTCGGACTTCGACTCCCAGGCATCGCTGCCCGACGACCTGGAGTCCGTGCGGGCGATGGAGGAGTTGCGGGAGGCGTTCCCCTCCGGTCAGTCCGATCCCACCCTGATCATCCTCGACGCCGGCGGGGGTCCTGCGCTGGACACCGCGGCGCTGACCGGCTACGAGCAGTCGCTGCGCGACGTGGACGGCGTCGCCGAGGTGCTGCCCGCCGAGATCACCGCGACCGGGGACGTGGCCCGGTTCACCGTGGTCCTGGACCTCAACCCGACGGACGGTGAAGCCGTCGAGCTGGTTTCCGGGACGCTGCGCGACGTGGCGGTCTCCGAGGCCCCCGACGGCACCGAGGTCCTGGTCGGCGGCACCACCGCGGTACTGGCGGACATCCAGAAGGCGATCGGTCACGACTACCGACTGGTGTTCCCCCTGGCGGGGCTGGTCATCATGTCCGTCCTCGCCCTGATGCTGCGCGGCATCATCGCCCCGGCCCTGTTGATGCTCTCGGTCGGGCTCGGCTTCGTCGCGACCCTGGGCACCACCGTCCTGGCTTTCGGGCTCATGGGCGCGAACGGGCTGACGTTCACGCTGCCGGTGATGGTGTACCTCTTCGTCATCGCCATCGGCACCGACTACTGCATCCTGATCGTGGCCCGGCTGCGCGAGGAACTGGGCCGGGGGTTGGAGCCCCGGGAGGCGATCAGTGGCGCCGTGGAACGGTCGGTCCCCACCGTCGCCGCGGCGGCGGTGATCCTGGCCGGCAGCTTCGGGATCCTCGTCCTCGCCGACAACGCGGTGCTCCGGCAGGTCGGCTTCGCCGTCGCCTTCGGCATCCTCCTCAGCGCCTTCGTGATCGCGATGTTCCTCGTGCCCGCGGCGGCCGGTCTGTTGGGCCGCCGGATGTGGTGGCCGCGTGACCCGTACGGTCCCCGTCCGGACGCCGACCACGAGCCGGCCGTTCGGCCGGCGGCGGGAACGAACAACGGGGAGAGCGCGCCCGTTCACGCCGGCGCCGGCTGAACGATCATCCGACTCCGGGGAGGGCCGGCGCGGGTGTTCCCGGGCCGGCCCTCCCGCGCGCGGGCGTGGGGGCCGTCAGGTGCCGGGGGCGAGACGGCGCAGGGGGCAGCGGGCGACGAAGCCGTAGCACAGCCCGGCGCCGGCACCGAGCGAGGCGATCGCGACGGCCAGCGGGATCCGCAGGTCGGCGGGGGCCTGTTGGAGCAGGGTGAAGGCGCCCATGACCAGGACGAACCAGGCGAAGGCCCGGGAGAGGGCGGCGGCCGGGACGCGACCGGCCAGTCGGGCACCGGCGAGGCTTCCGACCACGGCGGAGGCCGTCACGGCACCGGCCAGCGCCCGGTCGACGGGGACGGCGGTGAGGTATCCCGCGAAGCCGGCGGCCGACTTCATCGCGATGACCAGCAGTGATGTGCCCACCGCGACCGGCATCGGCACCCCGCCCAACAGAGCCAGGGCGGGCACGACGAGGAAGCCCCCGCCCGCACCGACCAGGCCGGTCACCAGACCCACGATCGTGCCGTCCAGCAGAATCCGCCCCACCGGCAACCGTCCGGCGCCGTGCGCGCCCTTCCCCTCCCCGGAGGAGCCGGAGCGACGCCCCCGGAGCATGGCCAGGGCTGTGACGACCATCATGATCGCGAAGGCGACCAGCAGGACGGTGTCGGGGAGCCGGCCGCCGAGCAGGCCACCGACCCAGGCCCCGCCCATCCCCGCTGCTCCGAAGAGGGCACCGGTGCGCCATCGGACCCGGCCGCCGCGGGCGTGGCCGATCACGCCCACGGCGGCGGTGACGCCGACGACGAACAGGGAGGTCGCGATCGCCTCCTTGGCGTCCATTCCCGCGACGTGGACCAGCAGCGGCACCGTCAGGATGGTGCCCCCTCCCCCGAGCAGGCCGAGGGAGACACCGATCAACAGCGCGAGGAGGAGGACGGTCACCAGTGTCGGTGTCACATCCGTCACCCGTTGTCGCCGGCGAGCCGGGTGATCGCCTCGCGCGGGTTGAAGGACGGTGTGCGGTTCCACGGCATCCGGGAGAGCAGCACGCCCATGGCGCAGGTGTTGGTGATCGCCGCCACGGCCAGACCACCGCCGACGAACGCCGCCAGCAACTGTGCGCCGGGGACGAGGAAACTGGTGACGGCCCCGGTCAGGACGAGGGAACCGGCGACCAGGCGGACCTGGCGTTCGATGTCCCAGCGCTCCCGGCCCCGGTTGACGGGCGCCCCGGTCCTCTCCCACGCGCTCACGCCGCCGGTGAGCACCGGCAGGCCGGGCAGACCGGCGCCGGCCAGGGCCTCTCCGGCACGACCGGCGCGCTGTCCGGAGCGACAGACCAGGACCACGTCGTCGTCCAGGTACGTCGCCAGTTCCTCACAGTGTTCGCGCAGGGTGTCCAGCGGAACGTTGTGGGAGCCGGGGATGTGGGCGGCCTCGAACTCGGCGGGGGACCGGACGTCGAGCAGTCGCGGCGGGTTGGCCGAGTCGAGCCGGGCCCGCAGTTCCTCGGCCTCCAGGGCCCGGGAGGAATGGTTGTCGGGCTTGTCGGGGTG
>NZ_VKHT01000215.1 GCF_014141535.1 Streptomyces alkaliphilus
GTGTCGGCACCGATCCCCGACGGGGCTCCCGCCTCTCCCGACGCCTCGGCGACGGTGTCGATCCCATCGATCCGGGAGGCGTCCCCGGCGTTCCCGGCCCCGTCGCTCCGGTGCCCCTCCCGCGCGGCGCCGGCCGGCTCACCGGTCCCGCCCCCGGCCGGGGGGCCGACGGGCCTCGGGGCCTCGGCCGCCAGCGCCGCGGCGGAGAGCACGACCGGCAGCGCCAGCAGGGCGCCCACCCCCTCACCGGTGGTCACCCCGAGGTCGGTCACCGGCTCCAGGTTCATCCGGTCCAGCGCCTTGGCCTGCCCCGGCTCGCCCCCGGTGTGACCGGCCAACCACCAGTCGGGTGCCCGAAAGGCGATCCGCTGCGCCAGCAGCGCGCAGGCTGTGGTGACCACGCCGTCCAGCAGGACGGGCGTGCGCCGCACCGCGGTCTGGAGCAGGAAGCCGGTCATCGCGGCGAGGTCGGCACCCCCCACCGCGGCCAGCAGCCGCATCTGGTCGCCGAGGACCGGCCGGGCGCGCCGCAGGCCGTCACGGATCGCGGCGCACTTGCGCATCCAGGTGGTGTCGTCGATCCGCAGTCCGCCGCGTCCGGTGACCACCGAGGCGTCGGTGCCGCACAGCGCCCCCGTCAGCACCGCCGCGGCGGTGGTGCCACCGACCGACAGGTCCCCGAGCACCACCAGATCGGTTCCCGAGTCGGCCTCCTCGTCGGCGATCGCCATTCCGGTGCGGAAAGCCCGCTCGGTCTCCTCCCGGGTGAGAGCGTCCTCCGTGTCCAGACGACCCGACCCCCGGCGCACCCGGTGTCGCGTCACCTCGGGGGGCAGGCCCAGCGGATCGCAGTCCAGGGCCATGTCCACCACCCGAACCGACACACCCGAGCGCCGGGCGAGGATCGCCGCCGGGCTCTCGCCGTCCAGCAGGGCCCGGACCGGCACGTGGGCCCCGGACACCGGCCGCGCGGAGACCGCGGCCCTGGCCACGCCGTGGTCACCGGCGAAGACCACCAGCCGAGGACGTTCGATCGCCGCCGCCGGGGACCGGCCCTGCACCCCGGCCAGCCACACACCCAACTCGTCCAGCCGGCCCAGGGTCCCGGCGCCCGGAGCCCGGGCCGCCCGCAGGGACTCGGCGGCACGCCGCACGGCCGCGTCCGGACGCTTGATCAGATCGCCGAAGACGTCGAGGTCGAGACTGCCGTCGCTCATGGGCCCGAGCGTACCCGTGGCGGTTGTCCCGCCTCCGCCCGGCGGACGGTTCCCGGGGTGACCGACGGGCCTCAACCGCGCAACGGCAGCACCGTCCCGGCCACCACCAGGAGCACCTGTTCGCACTCGGTCGCCACCGCCGCGTTCAGCCGGCCCAACTCGTCGCGGAACCGCCGTCCGGCCGGCGTCGCGGGCACCACCCCCGAGCCCACCTCGTTGCTCACCGCCACCACCGTGCGGGGGGTGGTCCGGATCGCCCCGGCCAGTTCACCGATCCGCCGCCGGACCTCCGTGGCGGCGCCGTTCCGCCAACGGCCCTCCTCCCAGGCTCCGGCGGTGTCCATCACCGCGGTCAGCCACAGCGACAGGCAGTCCACGAGGAGCGGGGGGCCCTCCGCGCGCAGCAGTGGCACCGGATCCCGGGTCTCCTCGGTGGACCAGCCGACCGGCCGCCGTTCCCGGTGCGTCCGTACCCGCTCCCGCCACTCCGCGTCCCCGGCCCGCTCGCCGCCGGTCGCCGCGTAGACCACGTCGGGGAAGGTCGCCAGACGACGCTCGGCCTCCAGGGACTTGCCCGACCGGGCACCGCCCAGCACCAGGGTGCGGCGCGGCACCAGGGGCGTGGGCACCGGGCCCTCGGTGGAGAACGCCGCCCCGTCCGGAACGGCTCTGGCCCCGGCGGCGGCCAGCCGACGGCGCAACTCGGGTCCCGGCGGCACGTCGTGGTCGAGGTGGACGGCCACCAGGTCCGTGGCCGGACCGATCGCCCCGTCCGCCCGCAACCGGGCCACCGCGTCCGGGCGTTTGATCACGTCCACCAGGCACAGGTCCACCGGCCGGGGGTCGGTCCGGCCCCCGGCGGGCCCCGCCCCGGGCGGCAGATACAGCAGTCGCTGCCCGTCCGGGCCGGTCACCGCGTAGCCGGTGCCGGGGGAGTCCGGGGCCACGGCCCGCACCCGGTGCCCGGTCAGCAGGACCACCTCCTCCCCGGCGGGAAGGCGCACGGCGGGCGGCAGGTCCTCGGGAAACCCGGGCAGCGGACCGTCGTGCGGGTGGGCGAGCACCACCTGGCGCACACCGTGCAGCGTGCGTCCCGCCCTGGCGGCCGCCAGGGCGGCCCCCGGCGTCAGGTCCAGCAGCAACACCCCGTCCACCAGCACCGAGGTGGCGGCCCGGGCCCCGGGGCCGAGGGCGCGGGCACAGGCCGCGCAGGAACAGTCGGGCCGCGGCAGCCCGGGGGGAGCGCCGGTGCCGAGCAGGGTGATGTCCACCCTCCGATCCTGCCGCCTTCCCGCCCGTTCGCGCGCGGAGGGCTACGCTTCCGGGCAGTATTTCCGGGTGTTCCGGGGCTCTCCGGTGTTCCCGGCACACCACCGACGACCCCGGGAGGCGCGCATGGCCTGGCAGTGGCGGTTCGAGAAGGCGGACGGGACGGAACACCCACCCGCCGACCCGCCGGGCGGGTTCGGCACCCAGGGTGATGCCGAGAGCTGGTTGGGGGAGACCTGGCAGAGCCTCACGGCCGAGGGCATCGACCGGGTGGTCCTGCTGGAGGACGGCGCGGTGGTGTACGGGCCGATGGGCCTGCACGCGGAGGATCCGCCCGCGGATCCGCCCGTCCCCGGCGACTGACGTCCCGGGGCCGGTGGCCCGGCACGGTTCGAGGGGGCGGACACGACGGAGGTCGTGACCGCCCCCTCGGACGTTTCCCCGCCACCGGCGGGCCGGTTTCAGCGCGGTGCCTCGCCGCGCTTGACCTGCGGCTTGGGCAGGCGAAGGCGCCGCACCTGGAGGGTGCGCATCAGCGCGTAGGGGTAGGCGCCCTTGTGGCTCTCGTTCGGGAAACGCTCCTTGAGGGCCCGCTTGAGGCGGAAACGCAGCGCGACCCAGTCGACGATCATGGCCAGGATGATGCCCATCCACAACAGCAGCGCGAACGCCTGCTGGCCCGGCACCATCGACAGCACCAGGATGATGATCGCGTAGATCAGGAAGTACTCGGCGACGTGCCAGCGGGTGTCCACGAAGTCGCGGGCGAAACGGCGCACCGGACCCCGGTCCCGGTAGGGGAGGAACTCCTCCCGGCCGGTGACCAGCGCCTCGCGCTGCTTCTCCATCGCCTTGCGCCGCGCCTCACGAGCCCGGCGGGCGGCCTCCTTGCGGTCGGTCGGCGGACGCGCGGTGGCCTTCCGCAATGCCTCCGCCTCGCTGCGCTTGGGGGTCGGGCGGCCCTTGGGCGCCTGCGGATCGCGGGCCCGCGACGCCTCCTCGGGGGTGGGCTCGGCGGCCGGTGACGACTGGTTTTCTTTCGAGCGGCTTCGGAACACATGCCCAGGGTAAGCGGTGGTCCCCCTCCGCGGACCCCTCGGTGGGGCACGATCCGGCACCGATGCCCGCACCGTTCGATCACCGTCCGGTCATGGGCGGTTCCGCGGCGCGTTCCCCGACGCCTTCCGGGGACCCGGGGTCCGTCCCTCCCGGGTTCTCGGGGTTCGCACCGCTCCCGGGGCAGGGGTGGCGCCCGGGACGGGTGTGGCGCCCGGGGGATCCCCGTCATCCTCCGGCGGTAGGCCGGCCGGGGTGATCGTCCCGCAGGTGGAGCCCTTTCGGGGGCATCCGGTGCTGATATGGAAGCGGGACCCGTAGGGTAGGGGTACCAGGAACGGTGAACACTCGAGGCAGTCCGAAGGGGGCGCGCGAGACCCATGAGCGGTGTCATGAAGCGGATGGGGATGATCTTCCGCGCGAAGGCCAACAAGGCCCTGGACCGGGCGGAGGATCCGCGCGAGACGCTCGACTACTCGTACCAGAAGCAGCTCGAGCTGCTGCAGAAGGTGCGACGCGGAGTGGCGGACGTGGCCACCTCCCGCAAGCGTCTGGAGCTGCAGCTCAACCAGCTGCGGGGCCAGTCCGACAAGCTGGAGGACCAGGGGAAGAAGGCGCTGGCACTGGGGCGCGAGGACCTGGCCCGTGAGGCGCTCACCCGCCGGGCCGGTCTCCAGCAGCAGGTGACCGACCTGGAGACGCAGCACCAGACCCTCCAGGGCGAGGAGGAGAAGCTGACGCTGGCGGCCCAGCGGCTGCAGGCCAAGGTGGACGCCTTCCGCACCCGGAAGGAGACCATCAAGGCCACCTACAGCGCGGCCCAGGCGCAGACCCGGATCGGCGAGGCGTTCTCCGGCATCTCCGAGGAGATGGGCGACGTCGGCATGGCGATCCAGCGCGCCGAGGACCGCACCCAGGAACTCCAGGCACGTTCCGGCGCGATCGACGAACTGCTGGCCTCCGGCGCACTGGACGACGTCACCGGCACCTCCAAGGACAGCCTCACCGCCGAGCTGGACCGGGTCTCCGGCGACGCGGGCGTGGAGCTGGAGCTGGAGCGCATGAAGGCGGAGCTGTCCGGCGGGAGCACCGAGCGGCAGGCGCTCGAGGGCGGTGCCGGCGGTGCCGGCCAGGCCGAGCAGCAGAACCCCCGGTTCGACAAGCAGCAGTGATCCGACGGTCGGTCCGTCGGCGGTGACCGCCGTTCGCCACCCCCGTGGTGGCGGCGTCGTCCGCCGGCCCGGCGTCCGACACCGGTGTCCCGGTTCCCGAGCGGGCCGGACCCCGGAACGCGGTCGGTCGCCCCGTGCGGTCGTCCCCCGTCCCGCTTCGGGACGCGCGGGCGGGCGCACGGTCACGTGCGACGGGGGAAGCGGTCCGTTCGGGCCGCGCCGTCCCGCGCATCCCCGAGCAACAGACGAAGCGTGCAGGCAGCCCGTAGCAAGGAGCGCGGTGTGATCGTAAGGATCATGGGGGAGGGGCAGGTCCGGCTGGACGACAGCCACTTCCCCAAGCTGAACGAGCTCGACGACGAGCTCATGACCGAGGTGGAGCAGAACGACCACGAGGGGTTCCGGCGGACCCTGGCGGCTCTGCTGGAGGCGGTGCGCTCGATGGGTACCCCGCTGCCGGACGACTCCCTCGAGCCGTCCGAGTTGATCCTCCCGGCACCGGACGCCACCATCGAGGATGTCCGGGCCATGCTGTCGGAGGAGGGTCTGATCCCCCTCGAACCGCCGGCCCGGTCCTGATTCCGATGAGTGTCACGGCGCCCCGTTTCCGTTCCCGGAAACGGGGCGCCGTTTCCGTGGCGGGGGTTCCGGGAGCCCGGCGTGTCCCGGGAATCCCGGTACCGCCGGTCACCGCCGACGCCCGACCGTTCGGAGGCCGTTTCCACCCCGGGAACCATCCCCGACTCATGGGTGGTCTCCCGGCCCTGGTGGTCCTGGCCGTCACCCTGGCGATCTCGGCGACCGCCCTGCACTACCCCAAGGGCGGGGGGGAGCTCGGCTTCCGGGCCCTGCCGCCGCACACGGTGCTGCTCGCGGTCCTCACCTGCGCGGCGCTGGTCGTGCGGCGCTCGCGCCCGCGCACGGTGCTCGCCGTCACCGTTCTCCTCGCCCTCGTAGAGTGGACGATCACCGTCGTGTGGCTGCCGGTCGAGCAGCGCAACAACGCCATGGTCATCGCGCCGGTGGTCGCCCTCTTCTCGGTGGCCGCGGGCAACGACCGCCTCGCCGCCCGGCGGGCCGTGGCGCTCGCCCTGCCCCTGCTCCTCGCCGGTGCCCTGCTCCTCGGCCCCCGCCCCTGGTACGCCGCCGAGAACCTCGCGGTCCTGGCCTGGGGCCTGGTGGCGGTGGCGGCGGGCGAGGCGGTGCGCAGCCGTCGTGCGGCGCTTCGGGCCATCAGCGAGAGGGCCGAGCGGGCGGAGCGCACCCGGGAGGAGGAGGCGCGCCGTCGGGTGGCGGAGGAGCGGGTGCGGATCGCCCGCGAACTGCACGACGTGGTCGCCCACACCATCGCGCTGATCACGGTGCAGGCCGGGGTCGCCTCGCACCTGATGGACAGCAGGCCCGACCGGGCCCGCGAGGCGCTGGCCCACGTCCGGGAGGCCGGTCGGCGTGCCCTGACCGAGTTGCGGGAGACGGTGGAGGTGCTGCGTCAGCCCGACGAGTGCCCGGCTCCCACCCACCCGGCGGGCGGTTCCGCCGATC
>NZ_VKHT01000216.1 GCF_014141535.1 Streptomyces alkaliphilus
CACACCGGCCGTGAGCAGCGCCGCCGCCGCGACACCGCCCCCCACCGTCGCCAACACCCGACGCCCGGGCATCAGACCACGCCGCCCTCGCGTCGGCTCGGCGGCGAACGTCGCGGCGAACTTACCGGGCGAATCCTGCTTGTCCTGTGTCATCGATGCCTCGTGATCGAAACGGTCGGAACGGAGGGAAACGGAGGGACCGCGAGTGGATGGGCCGGAGCGTCGGCACCGGACGCGGGAAGGACCCGGACGCGGGTCATGGGCAGCCTCGTCCCATCCCTGCGGCCGACGACGATGACGGCCTCCGTGTCGGGGACGGAACGTCCCGGGGCGTCGGTGGGTACGCCTCCGTGAGGAACGGTACACCGCCGCGCCTGTCGGGAGACCGGTGTCCCCCGCGCTTCCCGGTGAGCCATGTCGCGCCGCGGCGGCGGGAGTTGAACGGCGATCGATCACCGACGGACGGGCCGGTGCCACCCCCGTGCGGGCCGTCCGGGGCCGGTGGGCCGGGTACGGTCCCCGGCCCACCGGCCCCGGGAGCGGCCCCGCGCCGGTTCGGGTCAGGCGGTGTCGGGGGCCGGTTCCGTCTCCATGAACTCGATGAGGCGCGTGGCCAACCACTCGGGCTCGTCCAGGGACACGAACGCGCGGGACCTCTCCGCGATCACCACGGAGGCGTTCGGGAAGCACTCGGCCAGACGGTGCGCGTGGGCCAGGGGGAAGAGCGGGTCCTTCCGCGACCACGCGATCAGCACCGGCCGGCGATAGTCGCCCAACCGGGGCACGACCTTCCGGGTGACCTCCGGTCGCAGGGTGTGCAGCAGACCCGTCAGGTCCCGCTGGACACCGCGGTCGTGCGGGAGGGCGCCGAGCAGTTCGGCGAGTTGCCGGTCGGGCACCGGGCTGCGGGCGACGAATTTCATGAGCAGCCGCCGGAACGGCCGGCCCCGCAGGCCGACGCAGATACCGCGGATCAGCGGCGGGAGCGCGGCGATCGGGCGCAGGGGGGTCAGCAGCCGGGGCGGGCAGTTGTCGAAGGCGTCCGAGGGCAACAGCACCAGCCGCGAGAAGAGGGTCGGCTCGCGCACGGCGGCGATCTGCGCGATCGCGCCGCCGGTGTCGTTGCCCACCAGCACCACCGGGCCGGGCAGGGTGCGGGCGAGGTTGAGCACCCGGTCGGCGTGCGCGCCCGGCGAACGGTCCGCGTCCGCGGCCAGGGCCGTGCGGTGCCCGCCCAACGGCAGGTCCGGCAGGACCACCCGGTACCGGTCCCCCAGACGTTCCACCAGTGGGTCCCAGACGTGGCCGTTGACCATCATCCCGTGGACGAACAACAGGGTGGGACCGTCGTGGCCCGCCCTGCGCACGGTGATGACGCCTCCGTCGGTCGCGACCTGCTCGCTCTCGTACCGCATGGAACCCGGGGCCTCCCTCTCCGATCCCACCCGTTGATCACCGGCCCGTGAATGCCGTGAATGCCGTGGCCGAACGCCCGGTCGTCGAGGGTGAGCGAGGAACTCAGCCCGTCGTCCCCGACCGGGAGGCCCGCCAGGGGGTCGGGCACCCGGTGCCCGGCCGGGAAGTCGCGGTGGCACATCCGTCCCCGGGCCGACCGACGCGCGCGGCATGCCGCATGACGACATCGACATCATCCCGGTCGATACGGCTCGTGACGTGGGAAGGGGAGATTTTGTCCACCGAACGGTCGGACAGTGTCGCGATGTATTCGATCAGGTTCCCGGGGACGGTGGTGACCCCGGTGTCGGCCGCTCGGCTCGCCTCGGCGTTCCTCCGCGTCGGGCGGGTGGTTCCGGTCGGGTGAGGTGCCCACCGTCGTCCCCGAGCGCGGGTTGTCGACCATCGGACCCGGCGGGCGGCGGCTGCTGCCCGTGACGCCGACCACGTCCTCGCCGGACCCGGCCCCCGGGGCCCGCGTCCCGGAATCGGAGTTCTCGTCCCGGGCGTCGCAAAGGGGCCACCCGGCCGGGGCGGGCCGGCCGCGCCCCGGCCGATGGCGCCCGCCCGGTCCCGGGCGGAGGCGATTTCGCCCCGCGCCCGCGGCCGATCCTTTTCCGTGAACAAAGGCTTTTCGCGAACCGTCAAAGGGATACGACCGCAACGTTCCGCGACTCGACTCCGTGGGAAGCCGTGGATACCGGCAAAAACAAGCCATGGCGGTTACCAAAAGGTGAGTGGGAGCGGAACATCGAGAACTTGACCGGCGCGATCGACTCTGCGAACCTGACCAATCCGCCGAAAAGGAGGGTGAGGGGTCACCACCGTTTCGACGGCTTCAAGGTGCTCGAAAGCCAATCCGTTTCGACGCTCACTTGTCCCGCGTCGAATTTTTGAAAATGTGGAGGATGTTCAATGGCGGGCAACGATCGTTCCCCGGTGACGGTCATCGGTCCGGGACTCATGGGACAGGCGTTGGCGGCCGCTTTTCTCAGGGGTGGGCATCCGACGACCGTCTGGAACCGCTCTCCCGAAAAGGCGGACGACCTCGTTCGGCAGGGAGCGGTACTCGCGTCCACCCCGGCTGGGGCGGTGACGGCCGGCGAGCTGGTCGTCGTGTGCCTGTCGACCTACGACGTGATGCACGAGATCCTCGACCCGCTGGAGGGAGTCCTGTCGGGGCGGGTGCTCGCCAACCTCACCTCCGGTTCCTCGGAGCAGGCCCGTGAAACGGCCGCGTGGGCCTCCGAGCGGGGTGCCGAGTACCTCGACGGCGCGATCATGGCCATCCCCGCGACCATCGGTGCGGCCGAGTCCGTGCTCTTCCACAGCGGCTCCCGAAGCGCGTTCGACAGGCACGAGACCACGCTGAGGCAGTTGGGCGGCCGTACCACCCACGTGGGCGAGGACCCCGGTCTCGCGGCGCTCTACGACGTCGCGCTGCTGGGCGTCATGGGGGGGCACCCTGAACAGCTTCGTCCACGGTGCCGCGCTGCTCAAGAGCGCGAACATCGATGCCAAGACCTTCCTGCCGTGGGCCACCGGGTGGGTCGACGCCGTCAAGCTCTTCGCCACCGACTACGCGGGCCAGATCGACGCCGGGGACGGCGAGTACCCGGCGAACGACGCCACGTTGTCGACCCACTTCGCCTCGATCGAACACCTGCTCCACGAGAGTGAGGTACAGGGCGTCAACACCGAGCTGCCGACCTTCGTGCACTCCCTGGTGAAGCGGGTCATCGACAAGGGATACGGCGACAACAGCTACGCGGCCATGATCGAGCTCTTCCAGGACCCGAAGGCCTCCTCCCGGGCCCGGTCGGAGTAGAGACCGGCCGCCCGGGCACTGGTCACCCACACCATGGTCAACCAACCGGTGGAGGGCCAGCCGCGGGCGATCTCGGAGATGACCTTGCTCTGTTCGGCCACGCCGAGGTCGAGGCCGCCGAGCCTTCGGGGGACCGCCATGCGGAACACACCGGCCTTCTCCAGGAGTTCGATGTTCTCCTCCGGGATCCGGCGCCGCTTCTCTGCCTCGAGGCCGTTCTTGCGGAGTGTGGGAACGATGTCCCGCACCGCGTCGAGCAGGGTCACCAGCTCGTCATTCGTGGACACGTGTGTGCTCCTCGGGTTCCGGGATTGCTTCGGGCACACGCCACTGACGGACCGCGAGCGAACAACCATATGACGGTAACCGAAAATATCCCACCTGCCCCCGATTCCGCTCCGATTACCAGTCGATTACCGAGCGGTGGGTGGAACGTGGACCAATTCGCCATTCGGACTGTCGGCCGCCGGCGGCATGGCACGGGTGAACACCATGTGGCCTGATCTCGTTACCGGGGCAACCGACTTCAGTACCCCCGTCCTGGACAAATGCACCGGCCAGGACTGGTTCCGGCCCGCGGGTGAGCTGGAGTGGAACTGCTACCGGACAATCTCCGTTCAGCCGTGACGCGGTCGACCCCGAACGGGCCTTCCAAGAACTGGGGTTCGGCTCCATGACCGTCGTCGAGCCGCGCGACCGGCTGACCGCGGCCACCGGATCGCGACTCCCGGCGACCTCGGTCTTCGGCCACCCGTCGTCCACCGCCCTGGCGGTCCACCTGCGGAGGCGGCCGGCACCCGGGGCGGCCGTCGCCGTTCCGCCCGTGCTCGCCGAACTCGACAGGGTCGAAGAGCTTCTGGCGACCGTCCCGGACGCACGGTGTGGGACGCCCCTGGCCCGGGGCGAGGTCGGCGTTCGCCACGGCACGGACGGCACCGGAAAACCTGCGCCCTCGTCGAAGGGACGGCGGAGCGTCCGTTCGGACGGGGCGACGGGGAATTCACGCACACCGATCGGCGGTCGCTCGTCGGGGGGTGGGGGCCCGCTCCATCGCGTCGAGCCCCACCACGGCCCGATCGGGGAGGACCACGCGGCTCTCGGGGCGTGGCAGCAGCAGAGCCGACCCCTGCGGCCGCCTTTCCCCTCCTCCCTCGGCCCGGCGGCTTCCCGGAGGGGTCCCGGCCCCCGGCCGGTGTCGCGCACCCGGGGAAGCCCGTGCGGGAAGAACCGGGGGCCCGGTACTGCGGGTGGGGTCACCTCGACGGCGTCCCCGCCCGGGTGCCGACCCCGGCGCCGACGGCCTCGGTGTCCTCCCGGTACCCCGGCTCCGGCGGGGTCGGGACGGCGGGCGGAACGCCGTCCCGGTCCCCCTTGATGTACTCCCCCAGCAGGTCAAGCGTCTCGATCAACCGTCCCGGCCAGGTGGGATCACGCAGAAACGGTCCATCCGCCTCGGAGAGCACCGCCTCGACGCGACAGTGCCCGGCTTCCGGAGTCGGATGCCTCCCGGGGGCCTCCCCGGCCGACGAGCGGAACGTTCCGCCCTCCCCCACCGGGGCGTGCGGTTCGAGGACGGCGGCGATCCTCCGGGCGAGCTCCGCCATCCGCGTGACCTCACCGTCCCGGTGGGCCTCGCGCAGCCGGACGACGAGGGTGAGGAGCGTGTCGCGCTCCCGGGTCGGCTCCTCGATCACCGCCGGGGCCCGACAGGCGCGACACCCGCACATCGCGTGCTCCTTCCGGGGTCAGTACGACGGGTCGGACACCCGCCGGGACACGGCGTGGCGCACCCCGGTGCCGGTGAACAGGAGTGCCGCCGGCGAGGCCACGGCCGGCAGCACCAAACCGATCGCGGCGGCGGCACGAAGCCGCCCAACCCACCCGCGGCGCCGACGACACCGCTGACCGGGCCCACCCGGTCCGCCGGGGCCAACAGGGCGACCAGGGCGAACACCGCGCCGCTGCCCGCGCCGAGCGCGGCGGCCATCGCCAGGAAGGCGATCGTGCCCACCGGCATCAACGCCGGGGTCATCGACCGCGCCAGGGCCCCGGCGAGCACCACGGCCAACGAACCCCCGGGACCCGGACCGGACCGAAGCGGTCCGAGAGCCGGCCCCCGGTGGGCCGCATGGCCACCGCGAGCACCACGAAAACGCGGGGAACGAGGAGTGCCCGACCAGCCCCATATACAGCACGGGCACGATGGTGGCCGCGAAACCAGCGGGAACATCCCCCGCCCCCCGAAACGGTCGGCCGGCGCGCCCACGGGTATCCGCCCCGGCGGACCGACCACCACCGGCACCGCCACCAGCAGCGACTGCCGGAAGGAGGACAGGTTCAGGCTCTCCTTGAACCACGGGCCGAGCGGACTGAGCAGTGCCCGGGCCCAGAAGTTGACGGCGAAACCCGCCGTGGCCGGCGCCGGCATCAGCCACGCCCGCCCGGGGACGGACCTCGCCGGCACTTCGCTGTGGTCTCCCGACGGCTGCGTCATACCGTCCCTCCCTCCTGGTCGTGCCCGGTCGTGGCGTGCGGGTTACGGTCGTCGGTCCGGAGCCGGAGGCTTCCCGAGCGGTGATCGTGAGCCGGTGCCACTATGCGCGTACCGCGTCACGGGAGGCGTGGGCCCACCGGCCTCACCGTCGGGACCGCGGGCCCTCCGGGGCCGGGCCCGATGCCGGGTGTCACCGGCCGCGCGGGCCGGTCGGTCCCGGGGCGGGACCTTCGGCCCCGGGGCGGACCCCCCGGCCGGCGCCTAGCTTTCCGACCATGGGGAACGGTGGAAACGCGTGGGCGGGAACGCGCCGGGACCGTCCGGGGGTGGACGGCCCCGGCGCGGCGGCTGTCGAGCCGGCGGATCCGGCCGAGCGACCTCGCCCCGCCGGCCTCTCCGCAGCCCCCGCGTCGGGCGCCGCGGCTCCGGACGAACCGGCGGACCGGGGGGACAGGGGGGACCGGGACCTCGGGTGCTG
>NZ_VKHT01000217.1 GCF_014141535.1 Streptomyces alkaliphilus
CCTCCCCGGTACCCACCGCCCCATCCGCTTTCCCCGGATGATCCCTCTTCGGCGCCTTTTGACACCTCCGGCTCGGTCGTGCCGCCGGCCGACCCGGGGGCTCCGGTGTCACCCTTCACGGTATGAGGTTCCCCTTCGCGCACCGACGGCGCCGCCCGGCGACACCCGTGTCCCCCGGCGGCGCGGCACGCGGCTACGACGCCGAGGGGGTCGCGGAGTTGCTCTCCGAGTGCCCCCTGCTGCGGGAACGCGCCGCCACCCGGGGTATCGCGCTCTCCGGGGACCCCGAATCCCTCGCCCTGCTCGATCAGTTGCCACCGCTGTGGCGCGACGACCCCGAGGAACTGCCGGCACTGGCCACGGACGCCGGCCTGTACCTGGGCACGGTGATCGTCCGCTCCCTTCCCGGCGCGCGCTGGGCGCCGGGAGAGGACGGTGGACCGGAGGTGGCCCTGGCCTCCGGGCGCCGGATGGACGTCGAACGCCTGGGCCGGGAATGGGCGGAGAACGGGGTTCCGGAGCTGTCCCGGGTGTACGCCGAGGCGGCCGAGGGCTGAGCGCGAGCGGGAACCCCGGCGGTGCCCCCGGTGCGCGCCCCGGAACACCATCGGGGCCGCCCCGCCCGTTCAGCGCGACACGGAGCCCGCCGGTTCGTCGCCACCCGTCGGTGCCCGGCGGGTGGTGGGGCGCGGAAGCCCGGCGAGTCGTTCCGCCGGGCGCGGCCCCCGGACCGTCGGCGCGCCGACCGACGGCGGGGGCGCGACCGGTTCGGGAGCCAGGGGGATGTCGTACTCCAGCCGCCAGCGATCGCCGCGCAGCACCGAGTCCGAGGTCTCCACCGGTCGGCCGTCCGCCGCGTAGTGGGTTCGTTCCACCGTCGTCAGGCACTGGCCGGGCGCGCAGCCCAGCACCTCGGCCTCCGGGCTGGTGGCCGGTCGGGAGGCGACCACCTCGCGGGCGCGTACGACCCGGATGCCGATGGCCGCGAACCGTCCGCGTACCCCTCGGCGTGCGTAGGGACCGCGCTCGGGCCAGCAGATGTCGGTCTCGCCGGTGAGCGCCAGCGGCTCCCAACTGGTGGCCAGTTGGAGCGGCAAACGGTCCGCGAGGTATTCGTAACGGGTGCACATGACCCGCTCACCGGTGGTGATGCCCAGCCGCTCGGCGACGGCCGGCGGCGCGACCGTGGCGGTGGAGGTGGCCTCCCACACCAGATGCGGCACCCGCTCGGCGGACGCCTCACCCCTCGGTACGGGGAGGAGCCCGAAACCCTCCGCCACGTCGCCCTCCGCGACCGGGGGTCTCGCGAGGGCGGTCGGGAGGTGCCCCGGGCGCCGGCCGACCGGGCCGGGGAGCGGTACCGACCCGCCGCGAACGGTCCCCCGGGGGCCGCCGCGGATCTCGGCGGCGAGTGGGGAGTCGACCGCCACCGATCCCCTCACGAGGGAACCGATCGGCTTGCGGTCACCCACGAAGACGCCGCGCCCGAACCGGCCGACGGCGTACCCGGCCGCCTTGAGGACCCGAACCGCCCGGTCCACCGTCTGATCACTGGCCCCGTAGACCCGTTTGAGCTCCGAGCGGGAGGGGATGCGTGCCCCCACCGGCAGAACCCCCTCGTCGATCTGGCGCCGCAGATCATCCGCGATGCGTTGGTAGACCGGTCGCGTGTCACCCATCTGATCCCCTCTCACACCACCAGGGTTTCGACCGCGACCAGGCTACGTCACGCGGCGTCAGTCCTCCTTACTCGTGGTGAGCTTCGGGCGGGGGCTCAGGGCCGTGGTGGTGACGTCGGCGACGAGTTCCACCACGTCGGGACCGTACGCCTGGGAGTTGACGACCTTCAGCAGGAGCACGAAATTGCCGGACCCGCCGTACTTGCGGGCCAACCGCAGGTGGTGACGCGCCAGGTAGCGGGCGGCGGCCTGGTGGGTGATGGAGCGCTGACCGCAGATCAGGAAGACCGGCCTGCCCTCCTGACCGGCGGTGAGTCGGGCCAGCAGGACGTGCTCGACCGAACCGTTCTCCAGGCGGTACCGCTCGGTGCCGATGAGGAAGGCCCCCCGATCGGGCCCCGGCTCGGCGTCGGTGTTGGCAAAGACGCCGGGCAGCAGGCTGTGCAGGTGGGCGGCGGACCGGCGGTTGCCCATCGGGCCACCCAGACAGAACTCGGTGCGCTCCCCGAAACCCCGCTGGGCGGTCTCCCCCGATATCACCCGTGCGTGGGACCGACAGTTCTTGATCAGCGCCGCGAGTTCGAGGAGGGCGAAGACGTCGTTGCGCGCCACGGCCCCGTCCGCCCCGGCCTCCCGGCTGACCACCAGCAGGCATTCGGAGTTGTCCGGAAGACCGAAGAACCGCTGCTTGCGCCTCAGGTCGCGCTCGTACAGCCAACCGCGGAGGAACCAGCCCAGGACGGCCGCGGCGACCGCCGCGATCGCGATGGCGAGGAGCAGGGTGCGCGCGTCGTCGTTCATGGCCGGGACCCTACCGGCGGCTCGTCCCGGTGTTCGACCCCCGGGCGGGAACCGGGACCCGCCCGGGATCCGGCCACGACATTCGGCGGTCGGGCGCTCCCCCGCCCGGCGGTCCAAACGTCCGCCGCCGGGGCCGGGAAGGCGTCCCGGGCCCCGATTCACGCCTCTTCCCCCGGTTTCCCCCGGTCGGGCGGGTTTGGGATCACCCGCGCCGGTCACCCGCACAGAAGGAGGTCCGTACCCGATCGACCGCCGGGCCGTCCGCCCGGGGACCGGGGGCGCCGGTCCGACACCGCGCCCACCGGGCCGGAGCGGCATCGGGGCGAGGACCGCCGGAACGAGACGGAGGACGAGGACGATGACGCCAGGAGCGGAGCGCCGCGGCTCCGGGGAACCGCACCGGGACAACAACCCGGACCCGGATCCGGACCGGACCCCCGGCATGGAGCCGGGTGGTTCGGTGGTGCCCGGTGACACCCCACCCGCCGAGGGGAGTATGAGCGAGGCGGGACCGCGGGAGACCCACAACCCGACCAAGGGATGGGCGGCCGCCCCTCTGGCACTGGTCATCGTGGTGGCCGTGCTCATCGCCGCTTTCTTCTTCGCTTACGCGATTTCCCTGCTCTGACCAGCCCTCCCCGTCACAGCCGGGAGGATTCCCGCGGCATTCCCCGGGGCGGGCGCGGAGGAACACCACCCCGGGTGTCGTGACATTCCCGTTTCCCGGCGGAGCGCACGGGTAGGCGGGGAAAAGAACCACCGACACCGTTTTCCGGGGCTTTCGGGGATTTCCGGGGCTTTCGGGGCGGGGTCGGAGCGCGCCGGCACATCACCGGCCACAACGGAAGAAAGACGATCGCATTCGCGAGGCGAATGCCCGGGGATCCACGCACCGGCCCTGCCGGTGCCGCCCTTTCGGAGCATCGAAAGCAGGTCCGGCGTCCTTCCCGGGCGCCCATCGGGCCGGCGGGAACGGATGCGGGGCCGAGGGGTCCCCGAACGGATCACGGTCGGTCGGGAGCCCTCGATCGACCGGTAGCACCGAGATCGCCCAGACCAAGGAGAAGCGCTCGTGTCCCACATCGAGGAGTCCATCGACGTCGCCGTCCCGGTGACCACCGCCTACAACCAGTGGACCCAGTTCGAGGAGTTCCCCGAGTTCATGAGCGGGGTGGAGCGGGTCGACCAGTTGTCGGACAGCCGGACCCACTGGGTGACCAACATCGCCGGCACCCAGCGGGAGTTCGACGCCGACATCACGCAGCAGGTGCCGGACGAGCGGATCGCCTGGGCGAGCCGCAACGGCCCCAAGCAGGCCGGTGTCGTCACCTTCCACCGTCTGGACGAGTCCCACACCAGGATCATGCTCCAGATGGAGTACGCGCCGGAGAACTTCACCGAGGCCGTCGGTGACAAGATGGGCCTCGTCCGCCGCAAGGCCAAGCAGGACCTGGACAACTTCAAGGAGTTCATCGAGTCCCGCGGCGCCGAGACCGGCACCTGGCGCGGCAAGATCTGAGCACACGGGCACGCCCCCGCCGCGGATGGGGGCACGATGTCCGGGCCGCCCCCGTCGACCGCCGTCGACGGGGGCGGCCCGTCGTGTGCGCCGGGGCGACTCCCCATCGGGCTCCCGGGAGCCCCCGGGAATCCGGTGAGGGGCGGGGTGGCGTCACTCCCGGCCGGTGGGGGCCGTCCCGTCCGGGGTCGAGGCGGTCAGGTCGGCCAGGAGGGCCGGGAGTGCCCGGCCGATCGGTTCCCGGATGACCTCGTCCGCCAGGGCGTCGTACGGGGTCGGCTCGGCGTTGACGATGATCAGTCGGGCGCCCGCCTCCGCGGCGATCCGGGCCAGGGACGCGGCGGGTTGGACCCGCAGGCTGGTGCCCACCGCGACGAACACCCCGCTCGCCGCCGCGACGGCCACCGCCCGGCCCAGCACCTCCCGGTCCAGGGACTGGCCGAACATCACCGTGGCCGACTTCAGGATGCCCGAGCAGAGGGTGCAGGGCGGGTCCTCCTCCCCCGCCTCCACCCGGCTCAGCGCGTCGGCCATCGGACCGCGCGCACCGCAGTCGACACACTCGAACAGCCGGGCGGTTCCGTGCAGTTCGAGCACCTTGCGGTCGGGCAGCCCGGCGGCCTGGTGGAGGCCGTCCACGTTCTGGGTGATCACCCGCACCGGCACCCCGGCGCGCTCGAGGTCCACGATCGCCCGGTGGGCGGCGTTGGGACGGGCGTGCCGCGCCGGACCGGTCAGCCGCACCCGCCACGCCCGGCGGCGGATCTCCGGGTCGTTGACGTAGTGGTGGTGGGTGACCAGCTTCTCCGCCTCCGGGTCCCGCCGCCACACCCCGTTGGGCCCGCGATAGTCCGGAATGCCGGAGTCGGTGGAGATGCCGGCGCCGCTGAGCAGGGCCACCGGAGGCCGGGAGGGCCCCGTCGCCGGTCGGCGGGAACCACCGGGGGCGCCCCCGGACCGGGGGGCCGTCTCGTCTCCGCTCATACGAAAAGCGTACGCTCCCCGGCATGTTCACCACGCGTCCCACACTCCAGGGCACCTTCGGCATGGTCTCCAGCACCCACTGGCTCGCCTCACAGGCGGCGATGGCGATCCTGGAGGAGGGAGGCAACGCCTTCGACGCGGCCGTGGCCGCCGGCTTCACCCTGCACGTGGTCGAGCCCCACCTCAACGGCCCGGCGGGTGACGCGCCGATCATCCTCGCCCCCTCGGGCGGCCCGGTGCGGGTGCTGTGCGGCCAGGGGCCGGCCCCCATGGGCGCGACCATCGAACACTTCACCGGGCTGGGTCTGGAACTGGTGCCCGGCACCGGTCCTCTGTCCGCGGTCGTCCCCGGTGCCTTCGACGCCTGGATGACGCTGTTGCGCGACCACGGCACCCGCCCCCTGCGCAGGGTGCTGGAGGCCGCCATCGGCTACGCCGAACACGGCCACCCCGTCGTGGAGCAGGTCTGCCGCACCGTGGAGGGTGTGCGGGAACTCCTCGAGACCGAGTGGACCTCATCCGCCGAGGTGTACCTGCCCACCGGGCGCGCCCCCGTCCCCGGTGGGCTGTTGCGCAACCCCGATCTCGCCGCCACCTGGCGGCGCCTGCTGGCCGAGGCCGAGGCCGCCTCCCCGCACCGCGAGGGGCAGATCGACGCCGCCCGCCGGATCTGGCGCGAGGGCTTCATCGGCGAGGCACTCGTCTCCCACGCGGCCCGTCCCGCGATGGACTCCTCCGGGCGCAGGCACGCCTCCCCGCTCACCGGCGACGACCTGACCGGCTGGGCCGCCTCCTACGAGGAGCCCGCCCGCTACGACCACGGCGACTGGACCGTCTGCAAGCCGGGCCCCTGGAGCCAGGGCCCCGTGCTGCTCCAGCAACTCGCGCTGCTCGGTGACGCCCCCGCCGACCTGCTCGCCGAGGCGGGCGGCGGGCGGGCCGGCGGGACCCGCGCGCTGGCCCCCGAGGAGACCGCCGCGTACCCCGAGTACCTGCACCTGCTGCTGGAGGCGAGCAAGCTGGCGATGGCCGACCGGGAGGCCTGGTACGGCGACGCCGGCCCGGCCCCGGTCCCCTTGGAGGACCTGCTCTCCGAGGAGTACAACACCGGCCGCCGTGCCCTGATCGGGCCGCACGCCTCCACCGAGCTGCGCCCCGGCTCCCCCGGCGGGCGCCCCCCGCGCCTGGCCCGGGCCGCGAGCGACCCGGGC
>NZ_VKHT01000218.1 GCF_014141535.1 Streptomyces alkaliphilus
GCCCCGGGCAACACCCCGGTAACACTCCACGGCCCGGGGCGTGGACACGCGGGAAGCGGGCAGGGAGCGGGCGAACCCCGGCCCCGGGCGGGCCGGGCACATCTTCACACCTCGGACGATGGGGGACATCGTGTCGGAGACCGGGACGGCGAGGTCCGCGGAGGAGCGACCGGAACGGCGGGGCGACACCCCGTCGGACGGCGAACGGGCCGGCGCGCCCGAGGGGGGCGGGCCGGCCGACGGTCCGGATGCCGCCCCCCGCGTGGAGACCTCCGACCGGCCGGGCACCGGTGTACGGACCCGACAGTGGGTCGGGCTGCTCGCCGGGCTGCTCCTGGCCGCCGTCGTGCGACTGGTGCTGCCCGATTCGCTCGCCCCCCAGGACAAGAACGTGGCGGCGGTCGCCGTGTTGATGGCCGTGTGGTGGATGACCGAGGCGTTGCCCCTGCCGGCCACCGCGCTGGTGCCGTTGATCGCCTTCCCCGCGCTGGACGTGGCGCCCATCGACGAGGTGGCGCCCCCGTACGCCAACCCCGTGATCTTCCTGTTCATGGGCGGTTTCATCATCGCCATCGCGATGCAGCGCTGGAATCTGCACACCCGCTTCGCCCTGGCCACCGTGCTGGTGGTGGGAACCGGACCGCGTCGGATGATCCTGGGCTTCATGATCGCCTCGGCGTTCCTGAGCATGTGGATCTCCAACACCGCGACGGCCGTGATGATGCTGCCCATCGGCATCGCCGTGCTCGGACTGATGGCACAACTCGGAGACGGCAGGCGGGATCCGAACTTCGCCACCGCCCTGATGCTGGGCATCGCCTACGCGGCCTCGATCGGCTCGCTCGGCACGGTCATCGGCACCCCGCCCAACACCCTGTTGCGCGGGTTCGTCGACGAGAACTACGGCATCTCGATCAGCTTCTTCCAATGGATGCAGTTCGGGGTGCCCATCGCCGCGGTCTTCCTGGTCATCGCCTGGTTGGTGCTCACCCGGGTGGTCTTCCGACCGCGCATCGGCGAGGTGCCCGGTGGCCGGGAGCTGATCCGGGAGAAGCTGCGCGAGTTGGGGCCGATCAGCCGTCCGGAGTGGACGGTGCTGGCCGTCTTCGTGTTCGCCGCCCTCTCCTGGGTGACGCTGCCGCAACTGCACGGCGTGTGGCCCTGGACCGAGCGGATCGACGACGCGGCGATCGCCATGACCGCCGCCGTGCTGCTCCTGCTGCTGCCGGTCTCCCGCGACCGTCGCCGTC
This sequence comes from Streptomyces alkaliphilus, assembly GCF_014141535.1. Classification (GTDB taxonomy): domain Bacteria; phylum Actinomycetota; class Actinomycetes; order Streptomycetales; family Streptomycetaceae; genus Streptomyces; species Streptomyces alkaliphilus. Next base: position 1,251 of record NZ_VKHT01000218.1, read on the forward strand.
GCGCGCTGGGGTGGGAGGACACCAAGGCCCTGCCCTGGGGCATCCTGCTGTTGTTCGGCGGTGGGTTGGCGCTGTCCGGGGCCTTCAACCGCACCGGGGAGGACGGGGAGCAGACCGGGCTGGGGCCCTGGATCGGCGATCGGGTCACCGGCCTGGACCTGCTGCCGACCGTGCTGTTCGTGGTGGCGGTGGCCGTTCTGGTGCTGCTGCTGACGGAGTTGACCAGCAACACCGCCACGGTGGCGACGTTCCTGCCGATCATGGCCGGGGTCGCGGGTGGCCTGGGACTGGACCCGATGCTGCTGCTCATCCCCGTCGCCGTCGCCGCCACCTGCGCCTTCATGCTGCCGGTGGCCACCCCGCCGAACGCGGTGGTCTTCGGCTCCGGCCAGGTGACCATCGGGCAGATGATCCGGGGCGGGGTCTGGCTCAACGTGATCGGCATCGTGCTCCTGATGCTCGCGCTCTACAGCCTGGGCATCCTGGTCTTCGGTCTCACCGTCTAGCCGACGCCGGCCCCGAACAGGGGCGGGGCCCGCCCCGATCCGTACGGATCGGGACGGGCCCCGTTGTCGGTTCCGGTCGGGCTCAGGCGCCGATCACGCCGCCGTCGGTACGGCGGATCACCACGGTCGCGGAGCGCGGGCGCCCCTCGGGGTCGAAGTCGGGCCAGTTGCTCACCGCGCGGGGATTCGCCGGGCTCGGCGAGCCCCAGGCCGCGCTGGCCTCACCGGGGTGCTGGACGTTGACGAACATCGTGCGGCGGTCCGGGGTGGTGATCACACCGGTGATCTCGCACCCGCGCGGACCCACCAGGAAGCGGCGGATCTCACCGGTCCTCGGGTCGGCGGCCAGCATCGCGTTGTTGGCGATGTTGTCGTAGCCCCGGCTCGCGAGGTTCTGCGAGGAGTTGGAGATGTCGGTCTGGATCCACAGCCGGCCCTCGTCGTCGAACCACAGACCGTCGGGGGAGCCGAAGATGTTGTCCTCGTTCAGGTCCACCGAGGAGTCGTAGGCCGGGTCGCCGGCCAGGACGAAGATGTCCCAGGTGAAGGTGGTCGCGGTGTGGTCCTTCCCCTTCTCCGCCCAACGGATGATGTGACCGTAGGGGTTGGGGGTGCGCGGGTTCGCCTCACCCGGCCAGCCGGTGCCGTTGGTGAGCGTGCAGTACACGTCCTTGTTCTTGGGGTTGACCGCGATCCACTCGGGCCGGTCCATCTTCGTGGCGCCGAGCGCGTCGGCGGCCTCGCGGGTGCGGATGAGCACGTCCGCCTGGTCCTGCCAGCCGTTCTTCTTGGTCAGCGGACCGGTGCCGAAGCTCAGCGGCAGCCAGGTGCCCCGACCGTCGTCCTCGAACTTCGCCACGTACAGGGTGCCGTGGTCCAGCGGGCTGCGCCCCAGGGCCCGGTGGGCGCGCCAGTTGCCGTCACCGACGAACTTGTAGATGTAGTCGCCGTCCTGGTCGTCACCGGAGTAGGCGACGACCCGGCCCCGGGACTCCACGACGGTGCAACCCTCGTGCTTGAAACGGCCCAGGGCCGTGCGCTTGACCGGCTTGGCCTTCGGGTTGGTCGGGTCGATCTCGACGACCCAGCCGAAGCGGTTGAGCTCGTTGCCGTTGCGGGCCACGTCGAAGCGCTCGTCGGCCAGGTGCCAACGGTAGCCGAAGCCACCGGCGTTGATGCCGTAGCGGGCCTGCTCCGGCGTCGGGGACCAGGAGGAGTCCTCGGTGCCGAAGTACCCGTTCCAGTTCTCCTCACAGGTCAGGTAGGTACCCCAGGGGGTCACACCGTGCGAGCAGTTGTTCAGGGTGCCCATGGGGGCGTTGTTCGAACGCAGCTTGGGGTGGGTGGCCTTGACCGGACCGGAGAACTCGACGGGGGTGGTGCCGGTGACCTTGCGGGCGTAGCGGGACTCGACGACCTGCCACACCCCCTTGCGCTCCTCGACCTCCACCACGCTGACGCCGTGGGCGGCCAGTGCCTTGGCCACCTTCTCCCGGGTCATCTCGGTGGGACCGTCGGGGAAGAGCAACTGCTGGTCGACGTACTCGTGGTTGAGCACCAGCAGACCGCGACGGTTGCCCTCCTTCCCCCTCCCCAGCGGGAAGAAGTGCATCCCGTCGTGGTTCATGCCGATCTGCCGCTCCTGCTCGGCGGCGGTGTTGGAGCCGTCCTTCCTCCACTTCGGGCCGCGCGGGCTCAGCGGGGTGCCCCACGGGATGAGCACCTGCGTCTCGTAACCGGGCGGAACGGTGAAGGCGTCGTCCGAGGAGGTGGGGACGGGGGCGAAACCGAGCAGGCCGCGCGAGCCCGGCTTGCCCGGGGCGACGGGCTTGCCGGGGGTCTCCGGCTTACCGGCCGCCGCCGCGTGCGCGGGCGGCGAGGCGACGGCGGAGCCGGAGAGGGACCCGGCCACCAGGAATCCGGCCGCGGCGGCGGTCCCGCCGCGCAGGGCGGCTCGGCGGGACAGGAAAGTACTCGCGACGTCCTGGAAGGAACGGTTGCCGGAGGGGTTCGAACTCACCTCGTCGGGGTCGATCTCGGGGAACACAGGTCCGGGCGCGGGCTGCGCTGACATCTTCTGCCCTCACTGCTCTACCCCACCGACGGCGGGGGTGGTGGTCGTGTGATGCTGCGGCGAGGCTAGGAGCCGGTTGTGACCTCGGGGGATGGGGAAGGTGAACGGCGGACCACCTCCGCACATACGGGCGATCCGATTCGCCCGATCGCCCGACGTCGAACGCCCCGGTGCGTCGGTCCGGGGGCGCGGATCCGGTGGCCCGACGGGCGGACACGACAGTGCCCCCGGAACGCCGGTGCGGGTTCCGGGGGCACCCCGGGAAACCGGCCGGTGGCCGGTTTCCCGGGGGAAATGGCGGCGCCCCGCCGGGTCGTCCTTCGAGGACGACCCGGCGGGGCGCGACCCGGGGGAGTCGTTCGACTCCGCCCGTCGGTTATCCGATCTCTCGGCGGCCGTTCACCCGACGGGGCAGTCCCAGCGGGTTCTCGTCCCGCAACTCCGGCGGGAGCAGGGCCGGCGGGGTGTCCTGGTAGGCGACCGGTCGCAGCCACCGGTCGATGGCGGCGACGCCGACCGAGGTGGAGGTGGAGGTGGTCGCCGGGTAGGGGCCGCCGTGGTGCTGGGCGGGCACGACCGCGACGCCGGTCGGCCACCCGTTGACCAGGACCCGACCGGCGAGCGGGGTGAGGGCGGCCAGCAGACGAGCGGCGGGCCCGGTGGGGTCCTCGGCCTCGGCCGCTCCGATGTGCAGGGATGCGGTGAGGTTGCCGCCCAGCCGCGCCAGGGCGCCGCCCACCTCCTCCGACTCGGCGCCGGCGTCGCCGTACCGGGCTATGACGGTGACCGGGCCGAAGCACTCCTCCAGCAGCGCTCCGTACCCGGGCTCGGCGAGCCGGGCGGCGGGGACGGTGAGGAAACCGGCGGCCACCGTGCGCCCCTCCCCCTCGGCCGGGGAGACGGGGGCGGTGACGTCCTCCAGCGCGGCGCGTTCGCGCACACCCTCCAGGAACGCCTCGCGCATCCGGCCGTCCAGCAGCACCCCGGCGGGCGCCTCACCGACCCGCTCGGCGAGGGTCTTCAGCAGGGCGTCGCCCGCCGGGCCCCCGGGGACGAACACCAGGCCGGGCTTGGTGCAGAACTGACCGACCCCCATGGTCATCGAGCCGGCGAGACCGGCGCCGATGGCGTCGGCGCGCTCCTCCGCCGCGGCGGCGGTCACCACGACGGGGTTCAGGCTGCCCAGTTCGCCGTGGAAGGGGATCGGCACGGGCCGGGAGGCGGCGGCGTCGAAGAGCGCGCGCCCACCGCGAATGGAGCCGGTGAAGCCGGCGGCGGCCACCAGCGGGTGGCGGATCAGCTCCACGCCGGCGTCGAAGCCGTGCACCACCGGCAGCACACCGTCGGCGAGTTCGGCGAGACCGACCCGCTCGGCGGCGCGCCGCACGGCGGCGGCGCACAGCTCGGAGACCGCCGGGTGGTCCGGGTGCGCCTTGACCACGACCGGGCAACCGGCGGCCAGGGCGCTGGCGGTGTCACCGCCGGGCACCGAGAAGGCCAGCGGGAAGTTGGAGGCGGCGTAGACCGCGACGACCCCCAGGGGGACCCGGGTACGGCGCAGGTCGGGCCGGGGCGGGGTCGCCGAGGGGTCGGCGTGGTCGATGGTGAGGTCGAGGTAACCGCCCTCGGCGACCTCGTCGGCGAAGGCGCGCAGTTGGCCGGTGGTGCGGCCCAGCTCACCGGTCAGGCGGGCGGTGCCCAGCGCGGTCTCGGCGTCGGCGGTGGCGATGATCTCCTCACCGGCCGCCTCCAGTTCCTCGGCCGCCGCGCGCAACAGCGCGATCCGGGTCTCCCGGTCGGCCAGGGCGGGACGGGCGGCCTCGGCGGCACGCACGGCGGCGTCCACGTCGGCAGCGGTGGCCTCGTGACCGACCGGCTCGCGTCGCTCGCCCGTGCGCGGGTCCACGCTCCACACTTCAGCTGCCACGGGTTCTTCCTCCTGCGAGAGTTCGGACGCCGCCCGCCGGGATGTTGTTCGACATCACGAACGTCGACCGTGGATACGAATGACTGGGACCCTACCCGGGTCCTCTCCGGGCGAACAAGGGGGGCCGTGTCGGGTCGTCCGTTCCGCACCACGGCGACCCGACACGGCCTTCCTGCACGCAGGCGCGGGCCCGGAGGGTGCGGTCCCCGAGAGGGCGGGGACCGGCGCGGGACCACCGTGCGGAACGGGCCCCGATGATGCGGCGCAGTCACCATCGGGCCCGCACCCCCAGCATATCCCGCAAACGCTTTCTGTCCATACCCCCGCGTCATCGGCTTGCGAGAAGACATCAGTGGATGTTTCCTGCAACCGGTTGCGCGGAGGCGGGTTCTGAGGACCGCGTCACGGCCCGTCGGCTCCGCTCCCCCGTTT